>MHBL01000241.1 GCA_001803235.1 Lentisphaerae bacterium RIFOXYA12_64_32 | reverse complement strand
CCGGGCGCACGCACGCCCCTACTGTGGGCATTCATGTTGCGCGCAACGGTGAGGCCTGGTAACGCACCCGTTCGCGGTTGTCCGCAATGGCGGGCCGTGGCGCGGGACCTCTGGGACCGCGGCAGAGTGCTCGGGGCCGTCCCGGTCCGAGGCCCTCGGCCGGGGATCCGTCTTCGCCCAGGCAGCTTCGCCGGGACACAGCCGGCCCGAGCACCCCGCTTCGGCGCGAGACGCGCCGAGCCACTGCCAGCTGCCTCTCCACGGGGCGGACTTACCAGGCAGGTCGCAAGGGGATCAGGGGAAGTCGAGAGTTGAACGTTGCCTCTGAACGTTGCGTGTTTGCGGCCCGAGGCAAAGCCCCGGCATCACTTTCGCCTGCGGTTCCGGGCCGCGCCAGGCCGTTCAGGTGTCGTATCGGCCTTCGTTCCGCCTCAGAACATGCGGATGAACGGGGCGTGGGCGGCGAGGAGGCGGGTGCCCATCTCGCGGACCTGGTCGGCGGTCAGGTGCGAGCAGGTCGGGTCGAGGCGCAGCGCCAGGAGCGCCTTGTCGCGGTCGCCTTCGAAACAGGCGTCGACACCGAGATTGAAGGTGCGGGCGTACGGTTCGACGAAGCTCAGCAGCGGTTCGGGGAGCGGTCCGAACGCGATAGGCGAGAAGCCGTTGCGGTCGACGCGCACGGCGGTCTCGACGACCGTACCGAGCGGCAGGTTTGAGATCTGGCCGATGTTGGGGACGTTGCCGACGTCGATGAACGGGCGGCTCTCGACGTGGGAACTGATGATGTCCGCGGCGGTCTCGCGGCTCTTGGCGTAGCGGCCGTCCGGGACCTCAGTGGCGACAACTTTCTCCAGGCCGGCCTTGCGCTTCGCGAACCCGTCGCGGCGTTCACCGATGCTGGTCCGGATCAGCTTGTACTTCTCCATGTTCGGCTTGCTCGTGATGTATTGCGGGAAGAACTCGCAGGTGTGTCGGTCGCCGAGGTACGGCATGACGCCGGTCAGACGGAACAGTTCAGTGGCCAGTTCGCGGTTGGAGTGGAAGCCCATTGGGTCGGGTGACGACTCGCGGAGCAGGTCGGTGAAGCTCTGGCGTTGCAGGCGTTGCCGCAGGTCGGCGATGATGTCCAAGTGCGGGGTCCTGGCCGCGGCGATCCAGAAGAAGTGATTCAGGCCGGCGTACCGGGCGGAGATCTGGTCCTCGGACTCGAGTTTGTAGAACTGCTTCAGGAACGCGAGGTTCTCGAACAGGCCGTGACAGAGCCCGACGACCGGCCCGTTGCAGATCCGCGCCAGGACTTGGGTCAGGGTCGTCATGGGGTTGGAGTAGTTCAGCACCATGGCGTCGTCGGCGAAGCGGTTGATGTCCTCGCCCAACTGTTTGAACACGCCGAAGTTCCGGACCAGGCGGCCCCATCCGCCCGGGCCGGACGTGTCGCCGACGGTGTGGTAGATGCCGTAGTCCTCGGGGATGGCCAGGTCATGCGTCATGGCGTCAAACCCGCCGGTCGAGATGGTGATGATGAAGTACTGCCCGCCCGCAAACGCGGCGGCCCGGGCGTCGGTGGCGACAAACGTGGCCGGGGTCTTGAGGCGGTGATTGAGTTTCTCGAGGTACTGCCGCACCAGTTCCGCGGCTTGGAGGTTGATGTCGTAGAGCACGAACTGCGAGTCGGCGATGGCCGGGGTCAGCATCATGTCCTTGACAATGTTCGGAGTCCAGGCGTTGCTGCCGCCGCCGATGATGACGATGCGCCTTTGGGGCATGGCGGGTTCTCCTGATGGAAGGTTTCAGGTTTCGGGTTTCAGGAGAATGGACTCTCCGCTGAACCCGTGTTTCATGTCGATCCTGACACTGCCACTCGTTGGCGTCCAGTCTATTCCGGCGCCGTTGGCGGTCGTGGCGCCAAGCGTCGCTTCGTCGCTATCCCGAGACTCTACGCCGCCACCGGTCTCCTGTCAATGGGGGGAACGATGGCGTGCTGGCCGATGCGTGAGACCCCCGTGGCCTTGTGCCACGGGTGAATCGGGTTTGTCCGCCAAACGTAGGCGCCCCTCCCCTCTCTTCCCTTATAGTCCCCCCAAACTTATTAATCAGGGCGCGGTGGAGGCCAAC
>MHBL01000240.1 GCA_001803235.1 Lentisphaerae bacterium RIFOXYA12_64_32 | reverse complement strand
CGCTCCCGCCACGTTGCCAGAACGACTCGGACAAACAGTGAGTAACGCCCACTCATGATCGGGCGGTCCCCGCCCGGGGGGCGCTGACGCATTACCGCGTCAGCGATGGAGGGAAACGAATCCACCAGACGGTTCGCGGGTCACTTGCCGGCTCCCGCAGCCACCGCCCTTGCGGCCGTGGGGCGCCCGGCGGCCTGCGGGAGAATCTTCTCCAGCTCTTCCATGACCAGCGTCTTGGTGAGGATTTCCGGGAAGACGTGCGGTTCGGCCTCGCCGGGACGGAAGAGGAGATAGAGCGGAACACCGGCGCGACCATAACGTTTCAGCCATTCGGTGATGACGGGATCCTGGTTGGTGTAGTCGGCGCGGATTGCGGTGACGCCGTATTTCCTGAACGCATCACGGATGGTATCGGTGTAGACGACGACCGCCTCGTTGGCGCGGCAGGTGGCGCACCAGCGGGCCCCGAAATCGATGAAGACCGGCCGTTGTGCGCGGAGTTCCTGTTCGACCAATTCCGGCGTGAAGCGGAGGAATCCCGATTCCGGGTCGACGTTGCCGACTTTCTCCTGGCCGAGCGCGGCATTGCCGGCGGCGATCACCTTGGGCAGGGGGGCAAGCAGGATGATGGCGGCCACTGTCGCGAAGAGCCAGCGGCGGCCGGTTGGGCAGGTCGGGTTGGCGAACTTGCCGTAGAGCCAGGCGGCCATGGCGACGCCCAGCAGGTACCAGAGCACCCAGAAGAGTCCGCTGCCGATCTGGTGATAGAGGATATCGAGAAGGTAGATGACCGTGCCGGCCAGGAGGAATCCCATTGCGTCCCTGAAAATGACCATCCAGTTGCCCGGCCGTGGGATCCACTTCAGGGCGGCCGGGAAGAGACCGAGCAGGAGGAAGGGCGAGGCCAGTCCCAGTCCGATCAGCAGGAAGACCCCGGCAACCGTCAGTGGCGGTTGCGCAAAAGCGAACCCCAGTGCGGTGCCGAGCATTGGGGCGGTGCAGGGCGTGGCGAGCAGGACCGCGACCATGCCGCTGAGGAACGAGCCAAGGTGCCCTGCGCGGAGACTGGCGTTGGTGGCGGCATTCATTCCCGGCAGTGTGATAATGAACACGTCAAAAAGCGACAGGGCGAAAAGCCAGATCACGACAGTCAGCCCCAGCACAAACCGCCACTCCTGGAACTGGAACCCCCAGCCAACTTCTCTGCCCGCAGACTTCAGAGCGATGACGAGGCCGGCCAGCACGGCGAAGCAGGCCAGGACTCCTGCCGTATAGGCCAAGGCGCCCTTCAGCACTTCGCGTGGGTTCTTGTTCGAACTCTCCACCAGGCTGATCGCCTTGATCGAGAGCACCGGGAGCACGCAGGGCATGGCATTGAGGATCAGGCCGCCGAGAAACGCAAACACCAGCAGCAGCCACAGTGGCCGTTGACTGCCAACCGGTTCGGTCTGACGTGCCGATGGCGTGGCCGCAGGGGCAGATTCGGCTTCCGTGGACGTTCCGGCTGCCTCGGGAACAAGGGCCGGATCAACGGCGATTGCGAGTGTGGTATCGGCCGGCATCAGGCACGTGCCCTTGACATCACAGATCTGCCAGGCGACTTTGACGTCCACGGTCCTTGCGGCCGCGGTTGCCGCCACGGTTCGTTCAATCTGGGCTGACAGGGTTACGGTGCCGGCATATTCCTCGTCATCGGTGGTCGTGTTCTTTCTGCCGGCCGGGTAATCGATCTTGCCCAGTCGGTAACCGGGGGTTTCAACTGAGAAGGTGACGAATTCCTCCTGCCTGGCCATGCGGTAGCCATCGGGAATGGCGTAGGTCACCCACAACCTGTCAGCGTCAATCGCCGCGGTGACGTTCGGGCTGGCATTCTGGGTGCGTGCCCGGGGTTCACGGCTGGGCGTCGCGTCAACCGCGAGGGCCTGGGTGGGCAGGCCTATGGCGCAGGCCAGCAGCAGGTGAACAGCGACGTTGACGAACCAAGTTCTCGTGGTTGGTAGTGTCTGCGGCAAATCTTCTCTCGCCGGGCGCCGTGCTGGAGCGTCCTCTCTACCGTCGGTATCAATGAAGTCGCCCTGCGTTTCGACGCCCGGTCTCACGATTCGACTACGTGTATGACAGGTTCGGGGCTTCATGGGTTCCACTGTTGCTGGTGTGCCGCCCTGTCAGGTGGCGACGGAAAATGTGGTGGACGGGGTGCGTGTTCACTGCGAAGCGCACCCACCTCACACAGGTCCCGAACTCATGTCCATGGCCTATGTGCAAGCCGGCCATCGGCCTCGGTTCAGGAAGGAAGCCTGCCCGACGACCCAGCCCGGCCGAAACCGGGCACTCTAACGGAACGCGGGGGGGGCGTGGTATCCGGTCACGCCGTTTTGGCGAGGCCAAGCAGTTCCTCGGCCTTCTTGCGCAGGGCGACCGGGTCGAGGGGCTTCTCGATGTAGGCGTTGGGGGATTCGCCCAGCAATTTCCCTACTTCTTCGGCGGTGAAATGCACCGGCACCTTTTGACCGACCCCGGTCATCATGATCACCGGGATGGCCTTCATGTTCTTGTCTTCGCGGAGTTCGCGGAAGACCTCAAAGCCGTTCTTCTCCGGCATCTGGACGTCCAGGCAGATGAGGTCGGGTTTGTCCTGGCGCGCCGTCTTCATGCCTTCGGCGCCGTTTCCGGCCCTGGCAATGGTTACGTTCGGGATTTCGGACAGTACGGCCTCGACAAAGTCCTGCGCGTCCTTCTCGTCGTCGATGATCAGGATCTTCTTGGCATCTGACATTCCCGACCTCCCGGAGTTTTGCCGAGTCCCGTACGTTCTCTGAGCGCCGCTTGAACCAGACAAGCTCGACGGATGCGAGCGACGGCGCAGACGGATTTCCCCCGTCGTGGATACCATAGTCGTCTCGGGGCCAGCCCGCAACCCTCGGCGCTTGAAAGCCGGCTGGGACAGGGCACAGTAATAGTAATAGACGTGACGGTGACGCTTGCCCGTAGCGCTGTGACAAGTTCCATTCCGGAGGTTTGACGGTCCATGCCGATTTATGAGTACAAGTGCAAGAAGTGCGGAAACCGGTTCGAGCATCTCGCCCGGCGTCTTGCCGAAACGGCGCCCGACTGCCCGAAATGCGGGACGCCGAAGCCGGTGAAGCAGTTGTCGACCTTCAGTGCCCGGGTGGCTGTCGCCGCACCCGCCTCGCCCTGCGCCAGCGGGCGCTGCCCGGGGAACGCCAGCGCCCGCTCGTCCTGTGCGTCGGGTGCGTGTCCGTTCTCGAAGTCGTGAGTTTGGCGGACGGTGTCAGCCAAACATGGCTCGGCGTTTTCGGCCGCGACGTCTCGTTGGTTGCCCAGGCCCAGGCACGGTTCAGCGCACCGTGGCTCGGCGCGTCTCGCGCCGAAGCGGGGGACTCGGGCCGGCTCTGTCCGGCGAAGCTACTCGCGCGAAGACGGATCCCCGGCAGAGGACCTCGGGCCGGGACGGCCCCGCGGACTCTGCCACGGTCCCGGAGGTCCCGCGCCACTCACTGCCGCTTGGTTTGACGCCCAAGGCAGGCCCATTTCCCGCCTTCGATCACCCGCGCAGTTCGCCTTGGAGGGTGACGCCGAGCAGGAGCGTGCCGTCGCGGGTTTCGGCCTGGTGCGGGATGGCGGAGAAGACCGGCGGCAGGAACGGAATGTCGTTGGCTGCCGCGGCGTCCCGGAGCAACTCGCGGAGGGCTGTTTCGCACTTCCGCAGCGCGTCTCCCAGGTCTCGAGCGTGGGCGTTGCCACCGCGCCAACTGCAGAGAAAGGTTCCTTCCGCCGTGATGCGCACGGCGGCGGACTCGCGCAGCAGCACGTCGCCGGCGATGGCGCCGATGGCGTTGGCGACGCCGGCGAATTCCGAGATGAGGATGTCGCGGTTGAAGACCGGCTGCAGGTCGGGGAACAGCGTGGGGGCTGGCGCCCCGACCGCGATGAGTGGGCAGCCGAGGTCGAGCCGGAGTTGCAGGCCCGGTTCGCGGTCCGTGTCGGTCAGGTGCCGAGTCAGCCACTGGCGGAGTTCCGTGGGTTGGTCCCACGGGCACGCCGGCGGTACGGCGACGCTGATGACTGTGTCGCAGACCATGCGGCGGAACTCGTGATACACCGCGTCGCAGATGGTCGCGATGTCCGCACTGAGCAGGGTGCTCCAGAATTCGAGCATGCGCGCGGCCGGGCGGCGGTCGAAGCCGTCGAAACGGTTCTGCCAGTGCAGGATGTCGGTGATCGTGAGGGCATAGCGTCGGAGCCGGCTGTTGTCCTCCATCTCGCGCCAGGGTATGTGGGATGGGCTGGCGCGGCTCATTCGCCAGGCGAGTTCGGCCAGGAACAGGGGGGCGTTGCGCAGGTGTCCGAGGAGGAACCCCTCCGGTTCCACGCCCGGTGCCGGGGTCACCAGGTCGGCGCAGTGGGTCTCGCAGGTCATGAACCCGCGGCTGAGGCCGTCGAGAATCGGCTGCCAGTCGGGGAAGGTCTCGGGCAGGCGGCAGAACGGGATGACGCGTCGCGGGCCGAGGGTGACTTTGGGCCATTCGGCCAGGTCGATCTCGCTGTCGCCGCCCAGTCCGATCGTCTGCACGGCCATGGCGCGGATGCTGGTCTTGAACCCGGCGACTCGGGCGCCGCTGCGGTTCAGGACCGGGGCGCGGTCGCGGAGCACCGCGACGTCCAGGCTGGTGCCGCCCATGTCCACGACAACGGCGTCCGGATTGCTGAACAGCCGTGCGGCGCCGACGGCGCTGGCCGCCGGTCCGGACAGGATCGTCTGCACCGGGAACTGGCGCGCGACCCGGTCCAGCATCTGACTGCCGTCGCCCTTGACGACCATGACGCGCACGTCCGGAAGGCCGAGTTCGGAGAGGGCGCGGCGCACGGCGTCGAGCAGGTGTTCGAGAAGCGGGATGAGCCGGGCGTTCATCGCCGCGGTTGTGGCGCGTTCGGTGAAGTCCAGTTCGCTGGTCAGTTCGTGGCCGCACACGGTAGGCAGGCCGACGGCGTCACGTACGAGTTGGGCCACGGCGAGTTCGTGGGCGGGGTTGACGACTCCGGCAAAGCCGCTGACGGCGACCGCCTCGCAGCCGGCGGCCTGCGCTTGGCGTGCGCACTCCGTCACCTCGATCGGGTTGATCGGCGCAAGTTCGTCGCCGTCCAGGTTCATGGCGCCCTCGATCTTGCGCACGTACCGGAACGGTGTCGGGCTCGGGTCGACGTCGATCGGCGCCATGAGCAGCAGGCCCACGGGGCGGCCCTTGTTCTCGACCATGGCGTTGGTGGCCAGGGTCGTACTCATGCCGACGCGCGTGACGGCGCGGAGTTGCTCGGCGGGGAGTTGCCGGAGGGCGTTGCGCACGCCCACGATCAGCGCTTCGTGGGTGGTCGGGGCCTTGGTGTGGGCCTGCACGGCCCCGGTCGCGAAGTCGAAGATGACCGCATCGGTGAAGGTGCCGCCCGTGTCGATGCCGAGTCCCAGCCCGGAGCGCTCCGGTTGTGCCGTACGGTGCGAGCGCTGGTACTCCTTCAGCGTGCGCTCGACATGCGAGTCGACGCCGGCGGTGAATGCCACAATCGCGTCGCCCGGGGCGGCCACCGTCTTGTTGTGCGGCGGCACGACCAGGATGCGGGGATCGTCCCAATCCCCGTTCAGCATGGCGAACAGCAGCGAGTCGTCGCCGTGGAGAACCTGGTGTTCCCAGTTCAAGGTTTCGGCCAGACCGCGCGTGATGCGTTCTCCGGCGGGCAGTTCCTCTTCGCCGGCGAAGCGGATATAGACGGCGCGGCGGTAGTTGCGCTTCCAGGATTCGCGGAATTCGCAGACGAACTGGGCGTTTTCGTCCCCGTAGCGGCGGGCGAGTTCATCGTAGGTCACGCCGTAAAGTGACGCGTCCCGCGGCGAGTAGAAACGCTGTGTCGCCTGGGTCTTGATCGTCTTGTCGTACCAGCCGCGAGTGAGGTAGCGGGTCCCGGGGCTGCGCTGGAACTCCTGCATGTACCGGGAGTGGGAGCCGAGATACAGGCCGATGCAGTCGTGGACCCGGGGCAGAACCAGCGGCGCCCGGCGCGAGATCACGCCGATCGTGCCGCGACCGCAGCGACCGAAGCCGATGACGATCCCGGCCAGCCCCGCTTCCTGCTCGAGTTCCTCAATCTTCGCCTGCAGCAGTTCGCGCAGGCGTCCCGGGTTCTCGTGCAGTTGCGCCGGCAGGATGTGGTTCACAAACCGCGTGCCGGGAATGCGCTTCTCGACCTCGCCGATGTTCCATTCCATGACGCCGCAGGCGATGACGGCGATCGTGCGTTGGCTCACAGGTACAGCTCCGGGTGTGTTTGGGCGTGGCGGTCCAGTCCGTCCATGATCGCGGTGCAACTGAACTGCCAGCGGTCCGGCGGGATGTCCTCGGTGATGCCCATGATGAGTCCGTCGATGGTCTTCAGTTCGCCGACCATGTCAACGGTGAACTGCTCGACCTTCTTGTCCGAGCGTAGGTGCACGGAGGAGGGGAAGTTCAGCCACAGCACCTTGTCGGGCCAGACGTCACGGGCCTGCGCAAGGGTCATGTCGGTGTCCGGCGCCGGCGTGAACGCCTCGATGTAGTCCAAGGCGGTGCCGGCGATGGCCTTGGACAGGAGCTTGCAGTTCGCGTCGAGGTGGCTGCCGATGAGTTTGCCATGCTTGTGCATGACCTCAGCCGCTTCATTGTAGTGCTGGACATAGTACTTCTCGAAGTTCTCCAGGCCGATGATTTCCGGCGTGACGTTGCCGCCGTAGTTGGCATGCAGGGCCGGGGATTGGGCGACCAGCGGGTAGATCTTGCGCCGGTTCTCGACCAGCGCCGCGTAAAGCTCCAGCAGCTCGTCGCGGTGGTCCATCCACTCGACGCAGAACGTCTCCATGTCCAGGTACGTGCCCGAGATCAGCATCTGCAGGGGTTCCAGGCCGAACCCGGCGCGCAGGATCATGTCTTCGCCCAGGTCCTGCTCCGCCTTCAGGAACGCGTCGTACCGCGGTTCGTAGACTTCGTCCTTGATCATGAACAGCAGCACTTTGAAGTCGTCCGGGGTCTTGTACATGCGTTCATGCCACCAGCTCGTGAAGCCGGCGGGTTCGACCAGGGTGGAGACGCTGCCGACCGGGGTCTCGTAGACGGTCCGCGTCATCGGTTTGCCGTTGTGGTACTCGATGACCTGGCGCGCCTTGACGTTGGGCGTGTGTGTCGAGAAGACGTTGTGGTGCCGGTTTACGATGCACAGACCGCGGTTGCGCATCTGGCGTTCGCGCGCACACTGCGGGATCTTGCTCTCGTAAATGGTGAACGGGACACGGTCGCTGTGGCCGCCGCGGAGTGAACGCTCGACACGCTGGCGGGGTGTGAGGGTGGTTGCCATGACGTGGGTCTCCTGTCTGTCGCCGGCACGCCCGGCGGCGGCCATACCATAGCCGCTTGAAGCCGATCGAAAAGCCCTGGGCGCGGGCAGACGCGAGGAACACGAACGCATGACCGGCCGGTCAACCGGCCGAGAGCTGCGGACGCGTTACCAGCGGGATGCAATGCGTCAGTGCGCCCCGGGCGGCAGACCGCCCGGTCATCTCGGAGTGAAACTGGCGACGACGCACCAAGACCGCCTGAAGGCGGGACTACGAACCTGGCCAACAGCGCAACGAGGCTTGTAGTACCGCGTTCACGCGGTCCGGGTTCGAGTTTCATGGGAGTCGCGGGTGGAGATAAGGTCGACGGTTGACCGGGGCTGGCGCCTATAGAGTGGTCGGAGCGGCTCGCTCCGACACCCGCGGGACCGGGCCGGTCC
>MHBL01000239.1 GCA_001803235.1 Lentisphaerae bacterium RIFOXYA12_64_32 | reverse complement strand
CACTTTAACTGCGCCACGCCCAACCGCACGGCGGCTCAATTCGCCCGGGTGGTCCAGCGCCTGGTCGCCGACTATCCCTTTGCTCGCACGATCCACTTGGTGATGGACAACCTCAACATTCACTGCCGCAAATCCCTCACCGACCATTTCGGCGACCGGGAGGGTCGCTATGTTTGGAGCCGTCTGAAGGTGCACTACACGCCCAAGCATGGGAGTTGGCTCAACCAAGCCGAAATCGAACTCAGCTTGGTGTCTAGGCAGTGTCTGGGGACCCGCCGCATTCCCGACCTGGGTCAGTTGACGGCCAGCGTCAATTCCTGGAATGCCAGGGCCAACCGCGACCGGACCCGCATCCGATGGAAGTTCAGCCGCAAAGCTGCTCGCGCGAAGTTCGGCTACCAAAGGAATACTTCTAGCCCGAATATTTCACCAGCCCACTGTACAAAGGCCGTCATCTCTGGCATAAACATTTCATCCACGAAGTGTTTGAGCGCAGAGAGGAGTGGCCTTCGTTATGACACAGTGTACTCAGTTCAGCTTCGAATTTGAAGCGCATCGTTCACGGCGTGTGGTGGCAGGATTTGACGGGGGAGCGATGACCTCCGACGCCGGTGCACTGCTGTTGCGAAGCACCGAGCAGCGGCTCGGGCTTGTGTCGCGGTTGGGGCGCTGCTTCACCGACTTCCGCAATCAGGAGCGAGTCGAGCACAGCGTGACTGAAATGGTGGCGCAGCGCGTCTACGCGCTGGCGCTGGGCTACGCCGATCTCAATGACCACGACCAGCTCCGTGATGACCCGCTGATGGGCTTGCTGGCCGGCAAGCGCGAGCCTGGCACGGCGCTGGCCAGCAAGTCCACGCTGTGCCGGCTGGAGCGCACGGCCGAGGCGGGCGCCGGCCAGGACCGCTACAAGAAGGTCCGTTACGCCGCCGCGGCCATCGACCGGCTGCTGGTGGACGTGTATCTGGAGTCGCAGGCGGCGCCGCCGGAGCGGATCGTCATCGATCTGGACGCCACTGACACGCCGCTGCATGGCAAGCAGGAGGGCCGGTTCTTTCACGGCTACTACGACCACTACTGCTACCTGCCGCTGTACATCTTCGCCGGAGATCAGATCCTGGGCGTGCGGCTGAGAGAAGCCAATCAGGACGCCAGCGCGGGCAGTGTGGAGGAGATCCAGCGCATCGTCGCGCAGATCCGCGCCCGTTGGCCGCGGACGCAGATCATTCTGCGGGCCGACTCCGGCTTCTGCCGCGAGCAGTTGATGGCGTGGTGCGAAGACCACCACGTCGATTATGTCTTCGGTCTGGCGCGCAATGAGCGCTTGCGGCGACGCATCGGCAAGGCCATGCGCCAGGCCGCGGCCGAGGCGCGGCGGACGGGCAAGCCGGCGCGGGTGTTCACCGAATTCCGCTACCGCACACACAAGACCTGGTCGCGCGCCCGGCGCGTCATCGCCAAGGCCGAGCGGATCGAGGGCAAGGAGAATCCGCGCTATGTGGTGACCTCGCTGCCGGTCGAGCAGTGGCAACCGCGGCAACTCTACGAAGACCTGTACTGCGCGCGCGGCGAGATGGAGAACCGCATCAAGGAGCAGATGAGCCTGTTTGCGGACCGGATGAGCGCCGAGACGATGCGTGCCAATCAGCTCAGGCTCTACATGTCGGCGGCAGCCTATGTGCTGGTGGATGCGCTGCGGCGGCTGGCGCTGAAGGGCACCGCGATGGCCGAGGCGCAGGTGGATACGATCCGGCTGCGGCTGCTGAAAATCGGTGCTCGAATCAGCTTCAGTGCCCGCCGCGTGGTGGTGTCGATGAGCAGTGGATATCCCTGGCAGAGCCTGTTTGGGCAGGTCTGGGCGGCGCTTCGCTGCTGAGGGCGAAAATCGGCCTCCGGGAACAAACGACTTCGGCGTTTCGCATTTTTCGCGACGGCAAAGTACGCCCTGCCGCCGCCGGAAATGAGATCGGGCGCGCGAAAATCACGCCGCCGCACCCACGCTCGCCTCGCCCGGTCACCGACGGACGATTCAGGGAGTGTCCTGCCCTAGGAGTCTGTCGGAGATAAGGATCTCCACGGACCGGACTTCGCCGTGACCAGTTTGTGTTCGGGCATAGGGACACAAGCAAGAGATTCAGTCACGACGCGGGTCGTGCGCTTTCGGTGATGCGAGGCGACTCCGCGCCGCCCGTAGGGTTGAATAGGCCCTTTTCAGGCGCCCGCCGGCACCCAACCGGAGCGAAACAGCTTCAGCAGGTTGTGCGTCAGGCAGATCAGTTTCCATTCGGCACAGACGTTGTCCATACCGCGGAAACTGAAGCGCCGGAAACCGCGCCGCTCTTTGGTCTGGCCGAAGACGGGCTCTACAATCGCCTTCCGCATTTTGTAGATCGCCTGCCCGGCTTCGGTTCGCAGTTTGTGCCGCATCGCCTCCTGCACCGAGGCCTCTTCCGGTGGCGGGCCGGTCGCCGTCTCGATCGGTTCGCCGTGCTTCCGCCGCCCCGTGGCAATGTGCAGATCGATCCCCGCCACGCCCTCGCCGGTCACGTTGGCTTCGCTCCAGTAACCCGCGTCCGCGCTGACCGCCTCTGGTTTGCGCCCCATGTTGGCGATGACCTGTCCGATCATCGGCGCCAGTTGCTGACTGTCGTTGGCCGCTTGCGTGATCTCGGCCGCCACGATCACCTGCGTTTGGCTGTCCACCGCCGCCTGCGCATTGTAAGCCTGAATGAAGCTCCCCTTGTTGGCGCCGTCCAACATGATGCGGCTCTCCGGATCGGTGAAATTGCGCTGCGCTTTCGCCTCCGGTTTGGCTTGCTCCGGATCCGGCACTTTCGGATCGTGCCCGCCCGCTTTCTTGCCCGTCCGCTCTTCCTGCTCGCGCCGCTCCGCGATCTTGGCCTCCGCTTCGGCCCGTTGCCGCTCGGCCTTCTCTTTGGCTTCCTGTTCCAGCGCCGCCTTCGCTGCCCGGATCTTCACCAGCCGGCTCTCCCGTCTCGCCAACTCCTCCGGTAACTCGTCGCCCCGCTTGCCTTTGCCATACTGCGCATCCTCGGCCGCGTCGGTCTCCTCGGCCCGCCGCAGTAACTCCTCCACTTCCTGCCGCAGCCGCTGCTCGGTCTCCTCCATCCGCTCGTAGCTCATCGCCTTGTGTTTGCTGGCGTTGGCCTTGATCTTGGTCCCGTCGATTGCCACGTGACCCAACTTCACCAACCCCGCCTTCCGGCACAACTGCAAGGCCTGCGCAAACAGCCCCGCCAACGCGGTCAAATGCCTCTTGCGAAAAGCCGCGATCGTGTCGTGATCTGGATGCGTATCCGCCGACAGATACCGGAACGCCACGTCCTCGTGCGTCGCGCGCTCGATCTTCCGGCTGCTCACCACGCCCTGACAGTACCCGTACAGAAGCAGGCGCACCATCATCGACGGCTGGTAAGCCGCCAGGCCCCGCCCATCACCTCCGTACGCCCGGTACACGGCCCCGAGATCCAGTTCCTCAATCACATCGGCGATGAAGCGCGCCAGGTGGCCCTCTGGAAGCCAGTCGTGCAGAGATGGCGGCAGCAGCAGCCCCTGGTCCAGATGATCAGTCCGGAATCGCTTGCCCATGCCCAATGCTACGGCCAGACGCCAGGCACGTCAAAACATTTGATGGCCGAACTGTTTGAACTTCGTCGGGAGGACGAAATCTATCCCCGACAGACTCCTAGAGGAAACGCTCGTACTAGTGGACTTGCCCGGTAAACAACGCGCACTGCCGGCCGACTTGCCAGAGTGGGGCCATATTGACCGGACCTGTCCGGTTTGGGGACTGAGCCATTATCGCGGACCATCCGTTCCCAGGATGACCATCTGGCAACGCGGCGGTGGTGAGGGCGCCGTTGGGATTACTGTGATGTTCGGTCCAGAGCGGTACGCCGCCAAGTCTCGCGCGATTGGCCAATCTGATCCCTGGGGGCCTTACGTAGTTACCGGCGACCTCAAGGGGGCGGCCAAGTCGCGCGAAGTCGGCAGTGGCGTGTGGGAAATCACGGTGGACGGTGGCCCGCATCCAGCCGACGCAGCTGTTTTCATGTTCGTGATATCCCTTGGGTTCATCATGTTCATTTGATTGCAGCCAGGGTTTAAACACGAACAAACACGCCAAACTGCAACCGCTTCATCTATTCTT
>MHBL01000238.1 GCA_001803235.1 Lentisphaerae bacterium RIFOXYA12_64_32 | reverse complement strand
AGGCTCCGGGTATTCGCTTGTTTTGGGCCTAGACTCGCCTCACGGTCCTGCAAATATGCGCCAGCCAAGCCGTATCTGCCATACCGATTGATGAGGCCGACAACCCCGTTGAGAAGCTCATTTTGGTAAAAGAACCGGGTACAATACGAACAGGCCTCCGAGTCCACAGGCAGCGGTGCACGGCGATGGGCATTCCAAAGACCACTCTCATACCAGAGGTCTCGCAACGGATTGTCTTGTTCGGTGGCCTTATGCAAGCCTCGTAGGGATCCAATCTTATATCGTTCCCGGATGCGCGAATCCGCATGGTTGTCGTCAAAGAGGAAGCAGCAGGGGTAAACGTCGCCGTTGGCGTTGATAAAGCAGAATAGTCGCATGATATTTCTACTGTAACCGTTTCATCCCGAGCCGCTGGGGTGAAGACGCGGCGGGAAGCGGCCCGTGCGCGCGTGCCAATGGTAAATCCTGGTTTGTTCGTTGCGTAGGAGCACGTCGCTGACCTCCTGCGCAATCTGTCGGGCGGTCGGGGCCGGATGCCGCAACAGCCGCGCCAAGATCGCCCGCATTTGCGGTACCGTCGCCGCCGGTGTTTTTTTTCCCCACCACCACCCGCTCCAAATTCAGGAACCACAACGCCAGCAGAGACAACGTCATGTGGTGATGCCAACCCACATAACTACGAACCTCGTAATGGCCCAGACCGGCCTCTCCTTTGCCGTGCGCCAGCATCTGCTCAATCTGGTGGCGGCGGGCGTGGGCTTGCACCCATTCCTCCAGCGACGCCTCCTGAGGGGCCCAGGCCAAATGGTAACTGACGTCCGGCTCACTCCCGTCCGATTCCAAATGACGAATCACGATCAGCCACTCCTGGGGTCCCAAACGCCCGTCCTGACGGGTCCGCACCGCCGTCAGGACGGCTTGGACCCGGAGGGGTCCTTTCTGACCGTCCGAGACGGTGAACTCCTGCCAACGCGACGCCGGTTGGGCCGTAGCCCAGGCATCGGCCCGTCGAAACGGCACTTGGCGTCGACGGCCCTTCTTGCCGGCCCGTCGCGGCGGACGACGGCCTTGCAAGTCCCGCACCTGGGTGTTGCAGGGCACATCCAGCACGTAGGCTTCCTGCCGCTGCCGCAGCCCGGCCCGAAACGCCGCCACCCGACCAAACTCGTCATCGGCCGCCACCGCCCGATGCGGAACCGCAGCGCCATGACGGTCCAGCATGTCCAAGGCCATCCGCCAGCGTTCCTGAAACTTCACCCCGGCCGGTACGTGACATTCCGCCCGCCGCACCCGATCCGCCGCCCAATCCTTCGGCAAATACAACCGCCGATCCAAGGGACCCTGCCCCCGAGCGGTCGCATAGGCCAGAAACAGCCCGACCTGGCAGTTCTCCACCTTGCCCAGCCGCCCGCACCAGGCCCGCTCCACCCCGCACGAATGGGTCCCTTTCTTGGGAAAGGCGCTGGGATCGAACACCAAAACGCCCGGCGGATCGCCCAGGGTCTCGACCACATGACGACGCAACTCGGCCCTCACCGCCTCATCGTCCCACTGGCCGCTGCCGACGAAGAATTGGATCGGTTTGCGGGGCACGCCATGCTCCCGGGCAATGGGCTCGGCCGTCTTGCGTTCCAGCCCGCTGAGCAACCCTTCCACCACGATCCGGGCGTTGTGGCCCTGTTCCTTGCGATAGAACAGCGGCACGTAGCGTTCCAAGAACCGTCCCAGCCGCCGCCGACAACCCTGTACCTGATCCGCCGTCACCTCCGCGTCGGCCAAAAGCGCCTGGGCCTGCGGATGCTCCAGCAACGATATCCCTGTCTCTTCGATGGTATCCATACTCAATCCATCGGCATCCCTCGCTCCGCAACTGCAGAAAATCGGTTACAGTAGAAATAGAGAGAACCTGCTATTCATCTGCACGCACCAATATGAGCATTTTCGTTTCGCCTTCTTTGAGAATCCTGACGGTATGAAGGCGGCTCCGCTTGTGACATTTGGGTGGGGACCGGGAACGCCGGCGCGTACCGCGTGCGAATTCAATCTGCCGTCGCTCGTGTGGCCTGAGGAACCAGGGGATTCGGACGCATGGCTCGGCCAGTGGCGGTGCGCCTTTGATAAGGACAGGCTAACCAAGGACTTCTTTGGCACTTTTGCCACACTCTATCACAGGGTGGTCGAGGACATCCAGGAAACCCCGGAACTGAGG
>MHBL01000237.1 GCA_001803235.1 Lentisphaerae bacterium RIFOXYA12_64_32 | reverse complement strand
AAAAAAGGCGACGAGGAAGAAAAGGGGCTGGTCATGAAACGCAGCGTTGGCGCGCCTTGTCTGTGTGTCTGTGTGTCTGTGTGTGAGTGCGTTCATGAGTGTCGCGGCACAAGGCGCAAGCGTCGCTCCCGAGGTCCGTATCGTCGCACCCGCCTCCCCGCTCGCCACGCAACAGCGGTTCGTCGATATCACGGTCCATTTCCGCGCCACCAAGGGCAACTGCAAGTACATCGACTTGGTGTTAGCCGGCCAGGTCGTCGCCAGTTACGAGAACCCGCCGAGTATCAAGGAAGGCGACCACACGTTCCCGAACGTGGACCTGGGCGCCGTCCTGAATCACGGCGCGACACTCTCCGCCATCGGCTACCAGGGCAGTCGCAACAACCCGAACGGCGCCAGCGATCCGAACGCGCCCGGCGCCGCGATCACGGTCCAGTTCGACACCGTCCCGCCCGTCATCTCGAACCTCGCGCCCATCGCCGGCAGCCTGCTCGGCGCCGCACGCCCCACGATCAGTGCGAACTTCGCCGACGCCCTGTCCGGCGTACTCGTGTCCGCCGTCACCCTTTCGGTGGACGGCATGGACGTGACCGGACAAAGTGCGGTCTCCGCAACCGGCGTCACGTACACGCCGGCCGCCGCGCTCCCCGACGGCGCCCACAGCATCGTGCTGACCGTGCGCGACACGGCCGGCAACCAGGTCCAGGCCGAATGGGCGTTCGCCATCGACACGCAACCACCCGTCATCACGCT
>MHBL01000236.1 GCA_001803235.1 Lentisphaerae bacterium RIFOXYA12_64_32 | reverse complement strand
ACCTCTGGGACCGCAGCAGGGTGCTCGGGGCCGTCCCGGCCCGAGGCCCTCGGCCGGGGACCGGCCGACGCACCCCGCTTCGGCGCGGGACGCGCCGAGCCACCGCGCGCTCGAACGCATCCCAGCCGGGGCACGCCATCTCTCCGCGAGGGCGGACTCACCCGCACGGGTCGAAACCTGACACCTGAAACCTCCTGTCCCCGCACCACGCCGACGACGGCAGCAAGGAGTTACCATGAGCGTTCACCTCAAAGAAGAACACATCCGCCTGGCCGAGAAGCTCGCCGAAAAGGCACAGCGCGCGGGCGGCCTGGCCCCGCTCGATCTCGACACGTTCTGGGCTGACGAGGACAAGGCGCGGAAGAATGCCTTTGCCCCGGACTGCCCGCAGGTGCCACTGGGCATTCGCATGGGGAACGAGTGCGTGTTCGCCGAACTGGACGTCCCCGAGGACTGGCACCGGCTCTACCACGACGCGGCATGGCGCCTCGACCTGGCGCGACGCTACAACGACAAGGCGGAGAAGATCGTCGGCCGCCGGCTACTGTCCGAGCAAACCGCCGCGCCGACCGACCGCCAGTGGCCGCACGTCAAAGAGCTGTGGGAGCTCTTCGAAGCCCGCAACCAGTGGCACGAAGAGTCCATGTCCTACTGGCTCTTCCCCGCCGCCGAGACGGAGGAAGACCTGGCGTCGCTCCTTGATCGGGTCGAGACGCGCCTCGCGAACCTGCGCGAGTTCATGCTGCCGCCCAACTGGACGCAGGAGAAGGAGCGGCTCAAGGCGCTCGGGGTCAAGCCGCCGCTCTACCGTGGTCAGCGCGGGCCGATCACGTTCGCCATGTCGATCTTCGGTGTTGAAAAACTGATCTTCCTGATCATGGACAACCCGGCACTGGCCGCACGCTACCGCGACGTCATCCTGCGCGCCCTGCTCGAGCGCGCCCGCATCCTCGACGAGGAAGCGGGCTATACCCCGGAGACAGCCCCGCACGGCTGGGGCTGGGCGGATGACAACTGCGCTATGCTGAACGCGGAAATGTACGAGTTCTTCGGCTGGCCTATCCTAAAAGCAGTGTTTGAGCGCTACAGTCCGAAACCGGGCGACTCGCGCTACCAACACTCCGACTCGGACATGGGACACCTGCTGCCTGTGCTGGGCACGCTGAACCTGAACGGCGTCAATTTCAGCCCCAACGTCATGCCAGCTGACATTCGGCGCCACCTGCCGCAGGCCGTCATCCACGGCCAACTCGCCCCGTTCACGTTCAGCCGCAACGAGGAAGTGAACATGGTCGCGGAGTTCCTGCGCGATGTCGACATGGTGCGCGACAGCAAGGGCCTGGTCTATACCACCGCGGGCAGCATCAACAACGGCTCGCGCCTCTCCGGCATGCGCCTGCTCATGGCCGCCATCCAGGAGTACGGGCGGTACTGAGACCGTCCTCCGACCGAAGTTCCCATGTTGCTCGCCGCCGATGACGGAGCCGCATCCCGTTGATGTCCGGCCTTCACCTTCAGCCTGCATGGCGACACGGCGCCGGGAGCATTGGATGGGGCATCCCGCGGATGGAGGGCCGGGAACACGACCGGCCCGGTCCCGCGGGTGTCGGAGCGAGCCGCTCCGACCACTCTAGGCGCCAGCCCCGGTCAACCTTCGACCCTATCTCCACCCGCCACTGACGCATTACCCCGAAAATCACCCGGCGAACTTGACTCCCAAATGTTCGGCACTATACCATATCTACTCGCACGGGTTGGATTTTCTCCTTGACTTCGGTGCGCGCATCGAGGCGCGCCGTCAGGCAGTACAGACCCTCGCGGTGGAGTTGGCCGGTGAAGGCCGCCACCTGGCAACCCACCGCACCAAACACGCGGCTGGAAACTGTCCTGAATCGCCAGCACCGCGGGCAGCCAGCAGATCGCCAAGACCAATTTCAACCTCGCGTAGCTCGACGAGTCCTTCGCGAACTGACGCCCCCCCTCAGGAGTTCATCGTGGCAAAAGCTCCGCAGGCAGCGTCAACCGACAACCGTGGCATCGACCTGGCGCGACTGCAGCCGGAAGCCCTGGCCGGATTGTTCGTCTTCGCTATCGGTTGCGGCTGGTTCAGTTTTTGGCTGTACGGTCAGACCTTTTTCGACGACGACTACGGCCGCTGTATGGTGCCGCTGCAGAGTGTTGGGTTCTCTAAGCTGTTCTGTGAAATATGTCGGCCGTTCCCCGTCAACTGGGGGTTTCTCTACCGGCCGGTTGAGTTCTTTGCATTCAAGCTCGGCTATTCCCTCTTCGGCGACTGTGCGGCATGGTTTTTTGTCGTCAAGACCATAGTCGTCGCGACACTGGCCTGGCTGATCCACCAACTGGCCCGCGAATGCAGCAACGACCAGAATCAGCCGTCGATATCCGGTCGCGCGCGGCTGGCCCTGCCCCTGGTCGCACCGTTGCTTTTCGTCACCGCCGAACCGGTCTTCATGAGCATGCTTTGGCTCTGTGATTTCGAGGTCGCGGCCGAAACCTGCCTGTGCCTGACCATTCTCCTCTATATGCGCTACCGCCGTGCCGGCTGGCACTTGCAGGAATGGTCACGGGGCAGCGTGCTCCGGCAGTTGCTGATTCTGCTCGTGGCGATGGTCGGGTTCCGATCCAAGGAAACGGCAAAACTGCTGCCGTTCCTCATTTTTCTGCACTGCCTGTGGAGTGACCGGCGTAGCCTGCGGCATTTCCTGCCGTTGCTCGCCTGCCTGGTGGCCGTCAACGTGCCGTGGCTGTACCTGGCCGAATCGCCGTTGCCGGATTTTCTGTTCGGCAACCGCACGCCCTCTGCCACGGCAGGTTACAGCTGGAGCCGGGTCGGATCCGGCCCGTTCATCACCTTGCTCCTCGGCAACCTGGCTGAACTCTGGCCGTTTAGTGCTTCGCCCCGATGCAGGCCGTACGGCCTGTTGCAGGTGCTGCTGCCATTCCCCCTGGCAGCATGCGGGTTGGCAGCCTTCGCCTGCCGATCCGCAGGCGCCGCATCCGCTCTCCGCGAGCCCGCGCCAGATCCCGTGCATGCCGACCGCCTGCTACTGCTGTGGCTGCTCCTGAGCACACTGATCCTGGCCGCCTATCCACGCATACCGGAAGTTATGATCGGCCGCTACCTGACCGCCCCCCTGATCCCCGCCTTTCTGCTGATCGGCCGTCTGCTCACCCTCGCCTGGCGGCGCACCGCCGCAGACGCTCCGGCCCGGCGACTGGTCTTCGCCGCCCTGGCCTGCCTGGCCCTGCAACTCGCGGCCGGCGCCTTTCAGTGCGAACTCCGCAAGCAGCGCTCGGGCACGTATGTCGTCCTGCATGATATGGTCAAGGAGTATGTTGAAACGAACTTCCGAGGTGCGCGCGTCCTGTTCATCGGTTTTCCCGACCACGGTTATTGGCCGAGCACACAGGGAAACACCTACATGAGTTCAGTGGCGCTCAACGATCACGACCTCTCCCGTATTGCGGTGTTCGCACCCACACACGTGGTGACACTCAGGAACGAGCCGTCGCCCGCCTTCGATCTCCAGGCCGAGATCCGCCTGCCGGACACCCTCTACAACCGACTCCTCCGCCTGCGCGGATCGGCGTTCTATGTGCTGCGCGTGCATCAGTCAGCAACAAGAGGCCAGTGAGCGCGCGAGAATCGTGCTTCGGTCCGGGGAACGGGTGGAGGCAGATTCCGGTCCGCTTTCGCCCAGTAGACGACAAGGCGGACGATAAGGGGAGAGCGGAATCGCCCCTCCCCCCGCGTTGCTTCTGTACCGAACAGAGGATCGACAGGTCGGGACGTTACACGATGAAACAACAGATCCTGATCGCTGCGACCAACGGTTTTACCTCGCTGGTTCTGCTTGGGCTGATGTGTTCCTGTTCGACGCCCCACGGTCCGGGCGGCGGGGCGGTTACCGCCACGCCGCAATGGCCGTTTGACCGCCCGGACATCGCGCATCTGCGCGAATCCCCGCGGAAGGTGTTTGCCCACTACTTCTCGGCTTCCCCGTGTCCATCGACAACAAGCCCGACGATCAGGATTACTACGCCCACGGCTTTCTGAGCGTCGACGGAGAGAAAGGCAAACATCGTGCCTACGGCGGGTATCTGCGCCAGCGTCCCATGCCTCGACCACCACGGCCGGAAGCGAATTGGCCGGAGCTAGACATGATGGATGAGGTCCGCCTGGCCGTTGATCTCGGCCTGGACGGGTTCTGCTACGACATTCTCGGCACGCAGGGCACACACTGGAACCGCTTGCTGCTGCTGCTGGATGCGGCGCAGAAGGTGGATCCGGGGTTCAAGATCATGCTGATGCCGGACATGATGGCGGAACTGCGCAGCAAGCCGGAACGTCTGGGGCCCGCGATCCTGGAGGTGGCCCGTCACCCGTCCATTCTGCGCGACGAGCGCGACCGGCTGGTTCTGGCGCCCTACATGGCCAACTGTCAAAGCCTTGAGTGGTGGCAAGCTGTGTTCGCCGACCTGCGGAAGCAGGGCGTGGAGGTCAAGTTCGTCCCGCTTTTCCAAGCGTGGTGGAAATACGCCGACGAGTACGCACCCATCAGCGACGGGTTCTCAGACTGGGGCGCCGCGACGGTCGACGAAGTCATGGGTGGCCGGCGAACGTCGCCGCAGAAATGCCACGCTTACGGCAAGCTCTGGATGGCACCGATCCGCCCGCAGGATTTCCGCCCCAAAAGCTGCGTTGCCTGGGAGGCCGCCAACACGGAACTGTTCCGCAGCATGTGGCAGATCGCGATCGAGGGGCAGGCGGAATGGGCACAGGTCATCACCTGGAACGATTACTCGGAGGCGTCCGAGATTGCGCCGTCGACGGAGACGCGCCGGGGTTTCTACGACTTGACCGCTTACTACACGACATGGTTCAAGGACGGCCGCGCGCCAGCCATTGTGCGCGACGCCATCTACGGCACCTACCGCGTCCAGCCGACCGATGGCAAACCGGATCCCGCCAGACAGCCCAAGCCCATGAAAGTGGTCGGGACGCCGTCGGACCGGATCGAGTTGCTGGCTTTCCTGACCGCCCCGGGCACATTGGAAATCGAGGTGGGCGGCAAGGTCTCGCGGCAGGAGGCGCCGGCTGGCATCACGTCGTTCAAGACTCCCCTGACCGCCGGGACGCCGGTGTTTCGACTCGTCCGCAACAATGCCGTCAAACTGCAACTGACCGGCGCGCGCGCCATCGCCCTGGACAACATCGTCTTCCAGGATCTCCTTTACCGCGCGGACGGCGTAGTGGCCCAACCCTGACCGGGCGGACGCCGGGGGCGCGAGCCTACCTTTTTGAGCACACTTTCCCGGTCTGGAGTCGGGACTTTGCAGATCGGCCGGCCCGCCAGATCGCTCGCAGCCCGCCTTCGTCCGAACCCTTAGGCCGTGACTTGCCTGTCGGCGGCGCACTGTAGCGGCAGACAAGCCAGCGGGGACCGTGTGTCCGTCCCCGAGGATTCTTGGCGGTGAGTGGGTCAAAGTCCCGCTTGAAACCAGTTCGAAAATCGCCCCTATGCGGTTTTCGGGCTCACAACCGCACCCGCCGGCGCCACGGCGACGGGCACACCAGGCAAGCCATGTCAAAGAGCGAACAACGGTCGAGGCACTACTTCTGGTCGTCCCGAGTGGACCGGCCAGGACGGATCTGCGCCAGGATCTCCCGCTCCAACGGCGGCGCCACGAAGAAACCGGCGACATCGCGGAGGTCACGAATGGCCCCTTCGATGTCCGGGATCTGCCCGTCGCGGTACCCACGCAGCAGGATGCCCAGAACACCGGTGGTCTGAATGCACAGGCGTTTCGCGACCTGACGCGCGTCGCGCTCGTCCAGCAGGATCAGGCCGGCACTCAGTTCGAGTGCCAGGGCGATGGCTTCCGACTCGCCCAAGTCAATCTCGCGGCTCAGAACCCGAACGGTGCCGGCGGAACGGACCGACACCGTCTTGATCCAGCCGTCCGCCATGGCCCGGTTGATGGCTTCGTTGCCGGGCAGTCCGTCCTCAAGGCGAAGCTCGTCTAACACCGCACGGGGAACGGTTACCGCTCCAAATTGCTGGCGCAGCAGGTCGAGATGCCCGATCAGTGCCAGGTTCAGAACGGGCGAGGTGTTACTGACGACGAGCGTACTCAAGGTCGTCCCCCAACTCGTCGTCCGTGTAGTGCCGTGCGATGCCGGCCCTGGTCAGGTACTGCGCGAACTCACGCTTCCCCATGCCCGCCAGTTCGCGGGCCTTGCCGAACGACAACGCGCCGTCGGCGTAGAGCACTTTGGCCAGTTCCTCCAGCAGGCTCTTCCCGAGCTGCTTCTCCGGAAGCCGGATCGAGTCCAGGACCGAGTCTGGGATGGAGAGTGTCAACGGCATCGGAGGCGCCTCCCGGGTTCGTGCACGGATCACCGCCTCAATTATACTCCCGCCGCAGCGAGTCGGCAAGCCGCCCGTTTGCTCCGTCCCCCA
The DNA here is from genome assembly GCA_001803235.1 of Lentisphaerae bacterium RIFOXYA12_64_32. Classification (GTDB taxonomy): domain Bacteria; phylum Verrucomicrobiota; class Lentisphaeria; order Oligosphaerales; family YB12-FULL-65-16; genus YB12-FULL-65-16. The sequence goes on along the minus strand of MHBL01000236.1, from coordinate 39,006 downwards.
GCACGGTGCGGCAGCCCGGCACCGTCACCGTCTGCGGCTCTACACCACCGCGGCAGCACCGACCGGCACGGGCTTGCGGCGCACGACCTGGCGGCCGCGGTTCCGTTCCTCCACCCCCATCGACAACTCAACTTGGCTCCCATAGAACCCTACCTTTCCGGTCTATGTAGCCACGCCTGACGATCCCGTCATCCTCTCCAGCGACGTCGCCAACCCGAACCTCGGCGATTCCTCCGACAAAGGGACCAATGAGGTCGTAGGTCGGAGGAATGACCACGTTGCCATGGTCGTCGATCACCCCCATCTTTCCCCCTCTGGCATGGTCGCCGGCCGACCACTCCCCGCCGACTTGCACGGGTGCAAGACCTTCAGAGAACCAGTGCACCATTGAGTATTCGAATCCGGTTACCTGTCTCCCTTCCTTGTCGATGAAACCAGCCATCCACTCTGAATTGCGGACCCCAATCTTCCCCTCATGGCAATTGCTCACGATCTCGGCAAAGCGGGGTTCCACCACAAAGCCTCGCTGTGGCTCCAGAAGCCCCCATTTCCCGTTGGCATCCTGGGCACCCATGATTCCTTCCTGAACATTCTTAGCCCCGGGGAGAATCGACTCGATCACGTGATGGCCTGCCTTGTCCATCACACCATACTTACCATCCAGACGGAACACTGTGAGATCGTCGTGTTCGGCAAATCCAAGGATGCAGTCGTAGGCGGGCTCCACGATCATGTTGCCGCCATGACCGATAAGCCCATGTTTCCCTTCCGCATTGTTCCCACTCACCATGACGACGGCCAATCCGCCCGAGAAGTAGTCGGCGTTCAGATACACGGCCGGGATCGCCACACGTCCTTTTCTGTCCAAGAACCCGAAGCCTTCTCCGTGACTTGGGTGCAGGCAAAATAGCGCCTTGGCCTCGGAGAAAGGAAGAACATACTCGGCAACGGGCGGAAAGGAGAATGCGACTTCCGCGGCCTCGTCAATGAAGAATCGCGATTCCTCGACGGCGACGGCGGCCAACCCGTCAGCGAATCTCGCTGCTCGGTCAAACCGCAAAGGGATAACAAGCTCCCCAGTCGCGTCGATGTAGCCAGACTTTCCGTCTCGGCTGGCCGGATAGAGGCGTGGCGGAGCCTTCATGGGGTCTCCTCCTCTTCCACGACGAGGGCACGACGGGCCCGTATGATGGGATCCAAGGTCGGGGACCCCACCTCTTTGCCCGTTCCTTCGCCAATTCGGGAGGCCCCTTTCCCCAATTCCCCGATCTTCACTACCGTCTCAGCAACGGGGACGAATGTGGGGTTTACGGCATCCAGAACGGTAAGGGCGGTAGCTGTATCTGGGGGCACTTCTGCGGCCTCTAGGCTGGTGAACGCGGAAGCTGCAAAGAATACGCTAATCAGGGGTAAGTGCGGTCCGATTCGCCTCCAAACAGAAGCCTTGCGCGCGATCTTCGCCTCGCCGCTCCGGAGCAACCTGAGGTAAGCTCGATCCGGAGGCTTGATGTGTCGGCCCTCTTCTTCATACCAGTCGAGGAGTCGAGAGTAGTTCCGCACACGAAGCAGATAGCCTCTGATATACCGGTTCTTGCTTGTCCTTATTCTGTCGACTATACGCCGGGCGAGTTCCTCGTACTGCGGCTTGGTCAGGCCCTTCTTTCCGATGTTCTTCTCTCGAAGGTACTCGTCCACGACTTCATCGGCCAATGCCGTTACGTGGGCAGTATATCCTGTGAGGGGGCCGTGCCCCAGTGCGCCATGCATATCGACGTCACGAATGGTTTCGCGGTCGAAGATAAGTTTCACTTCCCTCGGGAATCCGAATTTCTCCCAGAGGTCAACCGGAAAGTAGTGATGCCCAGTTCCCGTTACCAGGAAATCGCCAGATATACGGTCCCCAAGCCCGAGCGCGTCGACCCCATTCACCCCGAAGTAGTTGGCGTAGAGATTCAGGCCGTCGGCATACCCCGCGGGGTCTTCGGAGGTCCATCGGGCGGTGAGTGGGTCAAAGTCCCGGAAGTGGGTGTGGTACAGGCCGGTGAACGGGTCGCGGTGCATACCGGTCCAGCCGAGACGGACATAGCGGGACTTGTAGACCGGCTCGCCGTAGGTGTTGGTGAGTTCGATCCCGGCGGTGTTGCAGACCTTGGCCAGGCCGGTGGAGTTATAAAAGAGCTTCTCGACGACGTTGCCCGCGGTGTCCGCAACGCTCATCACGGTACCGCGGTCGTCAGTCAACACAACATACGTCGCATCGCCGGCGCCGTCCACTGTGCTGTTGCCGTCGAGGGTGCTGCGTCAGTGGCGGGTGCACGCCTGTCCGAGCCGCGCGTGTGAGCAAGCGGCCTCCCAAAGACCGCTTCCTGACAGTCGCGGCTCGGATGCCCGTTGCGGTGCGTTTCCCACCCGCGACTGACGCAGCACGCGAATCCTTGCACTTCCATCCCGTCCGACGTACGTTCCCTTTCGCGCTCTGGGCCCGGCGAATTCATCGAGGCCGACACACTCAACAGGTGAAAAACATGCATCCTCGTTCGATCAGGGTTATCCCGCATTTCCATTACGACGTCTCTTATCTCGAGACCTGCGGCACCTACCTTGACACCTGCTGCCGCAACATCGACGAGGCACTGAGAATCCTCTCGGCGGACGAATCCTACACCTTCCTCGTTGAGCAGGTCTTCCTGCTCATGGAGTACTGCAGGCGGCGGCCCGAGAAGATCGAGGCCATGCGCTCCCTTATCGCCCAGGGGCGGCTGGAGATCGGGCCCGGCATGTACGTCATGCCGGACATGAACATGCCCAGCGGCGAATCGTTCTATCAGCAGGCCCGCATCGGCAAGGCCTGGCTCAAGGAACAGCTCAACGCCGACGCAACGGTGTGCTGGATCGCCGACTGTTGGGGGCACAACGCGCAGCTCCCGCAGATCATGGGGCAGTGCGGCTACGAGTACTACGTCTTCTGGCGCAGCATGCATCGCGAGGTGATGATGACCGAGTTTCACTGGCAGGGGCTCGACGGTTCGAAGATCAAAACCCACTGGATGCCCGGCGGCTACGGCGACATCATCTTCCCGACCGCCAGCGCCGTGGTGAATGCGGCGGACCTGGACTTGGCCGGAACCAGCTCGCGCCAGCTTGCCGCGCGCATCGAGCGCTACGTGCCGTTCACCCACTCGCCCACCATGATCCTGTGCAATGGCGGCGACTTCCTGTTCCCGCAGGCAAGCGCGCCCGGCATCGTGCGCCAGCTCAACGCGCAGAAGGCGCTGCCGCCCATGTCCTTCTCGATCCCGCGCCGCGCCCTGGCCGAGCTCGACTGGGTCCACGCGCCCGTGGTGAAGAAGGAGTTCAACAGCGCCTTCCAGGGCACCTACACGACCAACATCAGGATCAAGCAACGCAACCGCGAACTGACCAACCGCATCCTCGCCCTCGAAGCGCTCGCCGTTGTCGCCGGCAAGGCCCAGGCCGACTACGACGAGATCTGGAAGCTCGTGCTCAAGCAGCAGTTCCACGACATCATCTGCGGCACCATCTGCGATCAGGCGCTGACCGAGTGCTACGCGGAGTACGACGCGGCCGAGCGCAAGATCAACGCCACGGTCAAGAAGATCGCGCCGGCCAAAGGAGCGGCCGGGTTCTTCAACCCGCTGCCATTCGCACGGACCGAGATCCTGCCGCAGGAGAAGGGCACGGTCAAGGCCAACCTGCCGGCCTTGGGCTTCACCGCGCTCGCGGCCTGCCGTCCGGTCAAGGAGAAGAAAAAGCAGGCCAAACTGCCGTGCACGTTTGCGAACGAGTTCTACACCGCCCGGCTCGACGCCAAAGGCTACGTCTCCTCGCTCACGCTCAAGGGCGCCAGCCGCGAACTGGTCGCCGCCCAACCGGCCGCGTTCGGCAGCCTCGCGCTGCAGATCGACTACGGCGACTCCTGGCTCAATTTCGCGGGCCCGATCAGCGGCGGCTCAACCGAATCGGCTCTGACCCAGAACAATTCCGACCCGTACGACCGCCACGACCCCAATTCGCTCTCGGCCCGCGGCACCACACGCGCGGGAATCGCCACGGCCGACATCGTTCGCGACACCGCCGAGGAACTCGTCGTCCGGCAGAATGGGCAGCTCGGGTTCTGGCGCATCAAGGTTCCGTTCACGACCGAGATCCGGCTGCTCAAGTCCTCACCGGTCATCAGGTACACGACCACGCTGCACCCGTCGAACCGGCACTACCGCATCCGCATCGCCTTCCCCACCGCCATCGTCCGCGGCACGCGGCGCTACGAGGTCCCGTTCGGTATCGTCCAGCACGGCATCGGCGAACACGTCGCCCAGAACTGGGTCGACTGGGAAGGCAAGGATGCCGGCCTCGCTCTGTTCAACACCGGCATGCCCGGCAACACCATTGAAGACGGCATCCTGATGACCTCGCTCTTCCGCGCCGCAGCCATGGAGTACAAGACCGACAGCGTCCTGTCCTTCAACCAGGGCGTGCCGCACACGTTCACCTACGGCATCATGCCGCACGTGTGCGGCCGCGAGGCCGAGATCATCCGTCAGGGGCAGCTCATGAACACGCCGCTGCTGGCCTGCAACGCCGCGCCCGAGTTCAGCGCTGCCACGGGCTGGTCACTCAGAGCAGAACACACCTATCTGTCCGGCCTGCGCTGGCAGGGCAAGCAGGTGTTCATGCGCCTCTACGAAGGGATCGGCCAGCGCGAGACGGTCGCCGTCACCGCACCCAAGCGCTTCACCGCCTACGCCATCGCCGATGGCCTGCAGAACCCGGTCGGCCGGTTCACCCCCATCACCGGCCCTGTCCAACTCATGCTCAAGCGGTTTGAAGTCAAGAACATCCTGTTTGAGTAGAGACGACCGGTGCGATAGACGGAACAGGCCCCGCATCCCCCCGCCCGCTTCTCGGCACGCACGTGGCACAAGGCTCGGATGGCGGGCGGAGGGCCGCCCGCGGTACAGCCTTCCAGGCGGGGCCGGATGTCCTGGCGGACGGTTCGCCATGCGGCTTTGGCCCCAACGGAGCGGGAGAGAAGCCCCTGACCCTCATCGTCGCCGACATTCAGGCTGCCGGATGGGTCGCGACGGATGCCCGCTCCACGATCGACATGGGCAGGAGCACCTGACTGCCCCGGATGTCCGGACGTTGCTGCAGTTGGGCCAGACGCGACATGCATTCTTCGCCCATGAGCCGCTTCGGATACCCGACGGATGACAAGGGCGGGTGAGTGTCCGTTGATATGTCCCAGTCCTCAATACCCAGGACGCTAATATCCTCTGGGACCCGGACGTTCATTTCCGCCGCATGTTCCAGGATTTCCATGGCCATGACATCCTTGCTCACCAGGAGAGCAGTGGGGGCGTCCGGTGCGCGCCGGCGTGCACCGTCCAGCAGGCTGCGCACATGTGCGACGGATTCAGGATTGCGGATGTTCCACGGAACGGCCTCCGAAGGCGTCAGCCCCGCGTCCAGCATCGTCTGGCGCCAGCCGTGCGCACGCAGGGCGAAGTATCGCCCAAGGGTCGGCAATTCGCCCGTTTCTCCGGCGACACGGGGAACTTGTCCGGTGACAAACTGGATGCGACGGTGACCACGGTCAAGCAGGTGGCGCGTGGCAAGCATGGCGCCGCCCAGGTTGTCCGGAGCAACACCGGTCAGGCCGTCGCCGACAAACAGGCCATAGTAGACAAACCGGTCCAGCGACACCCCTTGCGCGGAAAGGACCGGGGCCACGCCGTCGGAACCGGTCGCTCCGATGTAGTCCGGCGTCGCCCGCAACACGGCCGCAATGTCCGCGTCTCTGACCATGAAAAGCTTGGTGCGCCACCCGCGTTCCTCCGAGGCGGACTGGATGCCGGCGAGGATCTGGAACATGTGCGAGCTCTGCCGTTGGTCTGGCTGGACTGCGCCGAGGACAAGGACGGTCCCGCCGGTCCCCGGCACGGCACCACCGGCAGACGCCCCACCGGCCCCCCACGGTGCGGATTCCGCATACAGATCGCGCATGTGGAGGGGCGGGGCCGCCGCGACAAACGAACCACGCCCCGGGCGCGCCACAATCCAGCCTTCCCGAGCAAGCGACTTGAACGCGCCCGCCACGGTCGCGTGCGAAACACCGGTGATCCGCGCAATATCACGAATCGGTTCCAGACGCTGTTCCGGACGCAGTTCGCCCTTGAAGATCCGGCGCACCACGTACCGATGCACCAGTTGCGCACGCGAAATCCGCAACCCCGTTGCCGCACCGTCTGCAACTGCATTCACAGCCTGATCCTGCCTCACGCTGAGTCACCCCTTTGCCCGCTCTACACTGTCATGCCCGATTACCGGCCTTCCTCGTCAATCTTTTGAACAAAATACTATAACAACTAGTTCAACAAAAAACAACCGCTTCATAGCGAACTGTCTTGACTGTTATCAGACCTAATGTTATAATTAATGGTATAAATATCGATGTGGGAGCCTGGCACCGAAACCACGGTCACCGGGATACGCAGAAGTCGAGCGGGGCAGTCACTGACTCCGTCGTCGGAGATTCAGGATGAGATCAAGAGACGCACGAAAGGAGGACTCCTTGCACCTCCAGTTTTGCCCTGTGAACAGACCGGGAAACCGCCACCCGTTTACGTTGATCGAACTGCTTGTGGTCATCGCCATCATCGCGATTCTCGCGTCGTTGCTCATGCCTGCACTGCAATCGGCAAAGGCTCGCTCGAAGTCGTTGCTCTGCATCAGTAACCTGCGCCAGTGCATGATCGCGGTGCAGGGGTATGCCAACGACACCGACGCGCCGGCCGTCGGCTGGTCGGGCACGGTGCAACGCCGGCACAACAACCGGACCAACGCCGCCTTTCCCGACGGTCACGCCGCATCCCTCAACGAAGGGGATCTGCGCAACACGGTTCCGACCAACCCCAACGACGTCTATTCCGTACCCCGCTGAGTCCGCCTGTCCCTCGCTCGGGAAGAGGTCGCCTTCGTGCTGCGGGGGGAGCAGAAACACCCCAGGTGATTGCCACGAACTGAACGCCCAGGAGTCATCATGAGAACAGGTCACCCCGCGGTTGCCTCGGCCCTCGCCGCCGTCGCACTGCTGAACGTGTCCGCATGCTTCGCCGCGGGTGCGGATGCGACCGCTGCTCCGCGAGCGTCGCTGATTGTCAACGGTGACTTCAGGGCCCTTGACGAGAAAGGACGCCCCACGGGTTGGCTCCTGCCCGAGACCGGGGTCAGCGTCGTGAGCGACGGTGATCTGCGCACGTTGTCGCTGAAGACAACGTCCACGGGCTCCACCTCCGCCACGCAGGAGCTCGCACTCGATCCCGCGTGGGGCGTTCTGCGCTTCAGTTACCAGGTGCGGGTGAAAGCCATCACGGTCGGCAAAGTATCCTGGAACGATGCCCGCATCGCACTCACCGTCCTCGGCCCCGCCGACAAGGTCTCGCACATGGTCGCCGGCAACTGGGATAAGCCAACGGACGGCTGGATCGATGTCGCGCAGAACGTTACCATCCCCACCGGGGCGGAAAAGGTGAAGATCTCGCCGGCCATCTTCGACACCGTCGGCGAGTGGGAATTGCGCAATCTGCGAGTCGAGCTGGCCGCGAAACGCGGCGAAGGAATCGATAGCGATCCACCGGCTGGCCAGTCCGTGACGTGGGGCGAGGAGCCGGTCGAGGCGCAGGGCGCGCGGCGCGCGGTCATGTGCCTGAACGGTCTGTGGCGGTTCCAGCCCGCCCTGGGGCCGGCGGTGGAAGCTCCGCAGAAGACCGGCTGGGGCTGGATCCGCGTGCCTGGCAGTTGGCGCCCGTGCGCCTTGCCGGGCGTGACCGCCGCGACCGGCCCGTCGTGGGAGGGGTTCAACGGCGAAACCCCGGCGACCTGGTACGAGCGCGACCTGACGATCCCGGCGGCCTGGACCGGCCGCGCCATCCTTCTTGACCTGCTCCGGGTTTCGACCGATGCCGCAGTGTTCATCGACAACCGGGAGATCGGCCGTGTGTCGTGGCCGGGCGGCGAGGTCGACCTGACCGCGGCAGTCGAGCCGGGCAAGACACACCATCTCAGGCTCAAAGTCGTCGCCACCGCCGATGCCGCCGAAGTCACCCGCTTCATGGGCATGGGCGAGGGACAGATACTGAAGGAGAAGACCCAGCTCGTGACTCGGGGGCTGATCGGCAATGTCCTGCTCACCAGCCGCCCCGCGGGCGCCCACCTCGCCGGTTGCGCTATCCGCACCTCCGTGCGTGAACACAAACTCACGCTCGACGTGGACTACGACGGCATGGCCGCGGCGGGAACAGTGGCGCTGAACGCCGCGGTGCGCGATGCCAAGGGCGCCGAGGCGAAACGGTTCAGTGCGGACGTTGCCGCCGTCGCTGGCGCCGGAACGCTCACCGCCACCTGGGACTGGTCCGACCCGCTGTTGTGGGATATTGACGCTCCGAACCTCTACACCCTCGAGCTTTCGGCCCAAGGCCCCGGCCTCGACGACGCGCTGGTGGAGCGCTTCGGGTTCCGCGAATTCCGCATCGATGGAAAACGCTTCATGCTGAACGAGAAAGAGATACGCCTCAGACCGACGCATACGAACGCGGAAGGACTTGTCAACGGCAACCTCGAACTGATTCGCTCGTTCTACACCGGATTGCACGCCAACGGTTTCAACTGCAACGAGTTGTGGCCATGGAACCGCAACGATCGGGGCATGTCCGAATACGACGATCTCTGGTGCGCCGAAGCCGACCGCCTCGGCTTCCTCGTCATCTGTCCGGCCATGTGCATGACCCGCCTGGTGGGCGAGTGGGACAAGCCGGGAGTGAAGGCCGAGTGGCAGGATCGCATGGTCCGCGGGGTCAAGGGGTTGCGCAACCATCCGTCTGTGATCATCTGGGCCACCGGCGCCAACCGCTTCGGGCATGGCCAGGATCAGAATCCGGACGTGATCGGGTCCAAGAAGCGGGCGTGGATTGAGGATCCTTCCTGGCGCCGCACGGCCGCCTTCGGCGAGGACGCGGTGGCAGCGATAAAGCAGGTTGACCCCACGCGTCCCGTGCTGATGCACGCCGGCAGCGCGGTGGGCGACGTCTACACCGCCAACAACTACCTCTGCGTCACGGCGCTGCAGGAGCGCGAGGAGTGGCCTTCGCGGTGGGTCGCGGACGGCGACATGCCGCTGTTGATGGTCGAGTTCGGAACGCCGCTCTACACCACCTTCCACCGCGGCCGCCAAGGCTACGGGCACGCGTCGAGCAGCGAGCCGCTGTATTCGGAGTTCTGCGCCATTTACGAGGGGGCGGACGCTTACCGCGCCGAGACTGCCGCCTACCGCAAGCTCCTCGCCGCCACGTTCCAGAAGGATCAGCTCTGGAGCACCTGGCACAACATCGACGCCGAACAGCTTCATCCCGGGTACCAGCAGCTTCAGGCGCTGTTCATCCGCAACACCTGGCGCGCCTGGCGGACGTGGGGCGTCACCGGCGGCACGGTGCCATGGTCGAACATGGGCTGGCAGAAGGACTCCGGCCCCGCGGCGGTTGCGGTGGGGCTGAAGCCGCGGCCACCCGTGGATATGCCCGCGTTCGAGCCAGGCCTGCGCGGCACGTGGCATCCCAGCCGCGAGGCGGCGATCGCGCGTTTCCTCCGGCCGGAGGGCATGATCCCCTCCCCGGTGTCCGAGGCCCTTTCCGCGTCGAACCAGGAAACGCTGGCGTGGGTCGCCGGCGCTCCGGACTTCGTCGACAAAACACACCACTACCGTGTCGGCGGGAAGGTCGCAAAGCAGTTCGCGTTGCTCAACGACAGCCGCGCGCCGCTGCACTTCAACGGCACGTGGCGTGTGGAGATCGACGGCGTGCCGGTTGCCGATGGGCGCCTGGAGGGCGAGATCACCGCTGCGACCACGAAACTCGTCCCTGTGGAATTCGCACTGCCCGCGACCATCGCCGCGGACAGTGTCAAGGGCGCGATCCATCTTGAATGCTCAATCGGCGCGGCGACGCACGCCGACAACTTCGCCTTCCGTGTATTCCGTCCCGCCGCGGGCGCGCTTCCCGCCGTGAACCTGCTCGACCCGCAGGGCGACACCGGCGCACTGCTCAAGCGTCTCGGCGTGTCCGCAAAGCCGTGGGATGGCATCGCCACGGACCGGCTGCTCGTGGTGGGCCGGAACGCGCTCGCGAAAGGCAGCGCCGATCTTGCCGCGATCGAGAAGTGCCTGGGCACCGGTACCCCTGTGCTGCTCATGGCTCAGGATCCCGATTGGATGCGCGAGCACCTCGGACTGCGCGTTGCGTGGCAACTGACGCGGCGCGGGTTCCCGACCGTGCCGGATCATCCTGCGCTGGGAGGTCTGGACGCGGACGCGCTCCGCGACTGGGCCGGTTCCAGCAACCTGATCAGTCCTGTTGACACCTCAGTCGCCGACGCGCATCCGTACCGTTGCCCGCCCCATGGCTGGCGGTGGGGCGCCCGCCACGCCATCAGCAGCGCAGCCATCGAAGTGCCGCACCGCGCCGGCTGGCGGCCGCTAATCGCCTGCGAGTTCGACAGCGCGTACACGCCGCTGGCGGAGGTGGCGATCGGTTCCGGAATCGTGACACTGTGCACCCTCGACCTGGAGGATCACGCCGCCGAAGATCCCGCGGCAGAGCGACTCGCGCGGTCCGTGCTCGCGGCCGCTGCCGCCGCCAAGCCCGAGCCCCGCGCCCCCGCGGCCTACTTGGGCGGACCCGACGGCGCCGCGCTCCTCGCCACGTCCGGCGTCCTCCACCAGAAGGTCGACACTCTTCCGGAGACAGGGCTGGCGGTGATCGGCGCGGACGCCACGGTCGACGATTCCGCCCTCGACGCGTTCCTGCGCCGCGGCGGCAAGGCAATCGTCCTGCCACGCCGCGCGGAAACGGCCCCCCTCGGGGTGCATTTGTCGAAAGTGGAACAGCACCCCGGCTCGTTGTCGATCCCGACATGGTCAAGCTGCCATGGTCTGCTCCCGGGCGAGCTGCACCGCCGCACCGACGGCGAGGCGTGGATCATCGCCTCGGGGGCCGACGAGGTCGGCGCGGATGGCCTTCTGGCTGAGATACGCCGCGGCGACGGCGTCGCCGTATTCTTCCAACTCGATGCCGCCGCGCTCGATGCGGACCACGTCAGCTACAACCGCCTGACGCGTTGGCGCTGGACGCGCGCGCTGACGCAAATCGCCGCGAACCTCGGCGCCGAGTGCGAATGCGACCGGCGCCTGCTCAAACTCATACCGCCGCCGGACCGCATCGCGCTGGCCGGAACATGGAAAGCGGCACTCACGATCTCGATCCCGCTGGTGGGCGCGAATGACCCCAAGCCCAAGGACGCCGGCCCCAGCGACCGCGCCCGCAGCCTGGTCGCGAAAGACGCGGACGACCAGGCACTGCAGGATGTCCTGGTCTCAAAGGACTGGCAAACCTACGGTGCGGCATGGAACGTGAACGGGGAAGCGGTCTTCCGCCGCACCGTCGACGTTCCACCCACCTGGGCCGGCAAGGATCTCCTGCTGTCGCTGGGCGCGATTGATGACTTCGACAGCACCGTCTTCGACGGCGAGACGGTGGGTTCCACCGACGCCACGGTCAAGAACTTCTGGAGCGCCCCCCGCCTCTACACCGTGCCGGGACGGCTGGTCACCCCGGGGCGTCACGTGATCGCCGTACGGGTTTTCGACCACTTCGGCGGCGGCGGCATGGTCGGCGCCGCCGAGCTGATGGCCCTGACCCCGAAGGAACCCCTGACCCCGCCCGTGCCGTCGTTCTACCACCCCGATTGGCGCACAGACTTCCCGCTCGGCGACGATCCCTATCGCTACTATCGGTGGTGAGAGATATCCATATGGCACCCGTATTCCGTTCATACGACAACTGGATTGAACTCTTCCTTTTCCGAACGCTGATCGACTGCGAGTACGGCCTCAACTACGGCGCCGCCTGGGAAATCGCCGCCGGCCCGGGCCGCATGCTGTTCAGCCAGATCGACGTCAGCGGACGCAGTGATGCCGACCCCGCCGCGCGCCGCTGACGGTGATCGCCGCCGTGCCCAAAGACGCAACCATCCTGGCCCCCGGGGTTCTGGCGGAAATCCCACACGGCAAGGGGCGCTACGTCCTGTGCCAGGCCTGGCCGGACTCGTTCGACGCCAATGCACGGTTCTATCTCGAGGAATCGAAGAAGCTGAACTACCGTTTCATTCAGAACCTGTTAGGCAACATCGGCGTGCAAATGGTGCTGCCCGGTTTCCTCAAGACCGCGCCGAAGACGGCGGCATCGCAAGCCGCGCCGCTCGACCTTGCGGGGGCGACGTGGTCCGGCTTGAAGGCTAAACCGGGCAAGACCGACATCCCAGCCGCCAATGACTCGCGCTGGAAACCCGTCAAGCAACCCGGCTACGTCAACGACCAACTCCCCGAGTGGAAGGAGGAGAACACCGCCCTGTTCTGGTACCGCTGCGAGTTCGACGCGCCGATGACCCCTATCTGACGGCCGGCGAAGAAGTGATCTTCATCCCGGACATCGACGCCCCGGGATACATTGGCGGGACGTGGAATGGATTCACCGTCACGGCCGGATTCCTCGGAGAGTAGTGCCGGCGGGTTCACGGCCTGGCGTCGAAGGACATGACGTGCGCGGATAGGCGAGAATGCGCTCGTCCGCCGTTATCCGCCTCAGGCCCCCACCAGGTCGGCAAACAGATCGAGATTCGCGCGCTGCATGAGGACGGGCGGGACGAGGATTTCGGGCTCGGGTTGCATTCCCGACTCCAAATAGGCGTAGAGTGCCTGCACCGCACGCCGCCCCTGCAAGTGCTGGTTCTGATACACACTGCACTGGAACACGCCCGTGCTGACGAACGCCCGAATTTCCGGCGCGATACCGGTGGCCACAACCTTGACCTTTCCCACCAGGCCGCAGTCCCGCAGGAACCGACCCGTGCCGGCGCCGTTCTCCGACGATACGTAGATCCCCTTCACTTCCGGGTGCTCGGCGAGCAGGCGTTGTGTGGCCGGCACACCGGCATCGGGGTCGTCGAACGTCTCGACCACCGCCGCCACCGGCAGGCCGGCGCGGGCCGCCTCGGCGCGGAATCCCTCGATCTTGTTGTCATGGTCCGGGGAACCCAGGCGCCCGACCAGCAGTGCCACCGGTTCGCCCGGCGCCAACCAACTCAGCACCTCGGCCGCCATGGCGCCGCAACGCCGCGTATCGTGCCAGACCACGGACAACCGCGGCATACCCGGCACATCGCCGCCGAGCAGGACGCACGGCACCTTCTCGTCCGCCACTGTCGCCGCGATCCGGCGGTAGTCGTCCGGCCGCGCGTAGCCGAATGCCAGGATCAACCCCGACGGTGAACGCCGCAGCGCCGCGTTCACCTCCCGGGCGAACACGCGTCCGTCGTCGAAACTCGGGCACGGCTCGTAAACCGCGGTAACGTGGTGGTCGCGCAGGTCGTCAAAACCGCGGTGCACGCCTTGCACAAGCAGACCGTAGTGACTCGGCCACGCGTCGGGGTAAACAACGCCGACGCTGAACGGGTTGCGTGACAACGCCCGGGCCAGACGGTTCGGCCGGTAGCCCAATCGCTCGGCAGCCTCGAGCACGCGCTGCCGCGTCGCCTCGCTGATCCGCGGCTTGCCGTACATGGCCTTGTTGACCGTGCAGACCGACAGCCCCAGTTCCTTCGCCACGGTCGTAATCGTGACACGCTTCATCTGCCTGCCTTTCGTCCGCCGGGGCCGGGAATTCAGTGTTCGGTGTTCGGAAAAGACGAAACTGGGTGCCTGGCGATGCCCAGTACCCATACCAACCATCGTGATAACCGCTGAGTCGTCATCCGCCGTGGTGCGTGCAAACCTTCGCGCCAGGATCCGTCCCGTTCACAACCTCTGACCGGTCCCGCGGCCCACCAGTTCCTCCCTGAACACTGAACACACCCTCTCTGCCGTCTCATGCCAGTGCGTTTCCGACGGCCAGAACGACCACGGCCAACAGCAGCAACGTCACGGCGACGACCATCTGGGTCCGTGGCCGTCCGTGCACGCCCTGCCACTCGCCGCTCAGCGCACCGACCGTCTGGGAGGCCAGGATCTGCATGGCCTGGAGCACGCCGAACCCGACCGACGCACCCAGCGGTCCCAACCACCGCATCCCCTGCCCCATGGCGACCACAAAACAGAAGAAACTGACGCCGATCACCAGCGCCCACGCCACGTCATGGGTCGCGCCCACAAACACGGCCCACGTCCGCCGGCGTGTCAGCAACCAGGCGGGGAATGCCAGATTCACCAAGGCGCCGCCGGGCAACGTAATCGCCCAAACCCCGATGTTCGAGGCCGCCGCCCCGGCCCCGTGCGCCCGCAGCGCCTCCACAATCGGCCCCTGGCTGTAGACGAACGCGAAGCTCAACCCAACCTGCAGGAATCCCGCCACCACGGCCATGATCATCCCACCGGCAAACCCGGTCGATCGTTCGCTGCGCCGCTTCAGAACCGCATCGCGGCCGAAACCGGCCAGCGTCACCAACACCACCGCCGCGAGCATGACCGCGACACCGCAGATGATGAGTCGGCCGCCGGACGAGTTCAGGGCGGGCGCCTGCGCAAACACGCCTGACCCCCGCAGCAACACAGGAGTGAGGACGCCGATCGGCAACCCGATCCCGGTCAGCAACCCGACACTGAGGCTGAACCCGATGCGCACCAGGCACAGTCCGGCCAGCACGTTCGCAATACCCCAGGACAGCGAGAACAGGTTCGCCTTCAGCAACAGCGCGGGCGATACACTGCCGTAGGCTGCCAATACACCCGGGCAGAGAGACAGCGTGGCCCCCCACGGCAGGACGACCAACCCGACCAGGTTGGAGATGAGCGCCCAGTGCTCGTAGCCGAAACGCCGCATCCACTTGATCGGCGCCGCACACCCCCCTGCCAGGCAACCGCCGACCATGACCAGAACCAACCCGAGTATCTGTATGCTGCTCACCAGACTCCTTCGCCGCCAGCAGGTCGTTCAGAAAAAGGTCTCAGGTTTCAGTGTTCAGGTGTCAGGTCCGTGACGCCGGCGCTGGCGACGCAGCGCCCACCGCCTTGTCGCGGTCGAACTCCGCGGCCCACTGCCCCGACCAGCCAATGGCCGTGATCACGCCCTGCTCCCCGAACTGCACATTGAAGAACGGGAACGCCGTGCTGTTCGACGGCCGGCCGCCGGACGGCGCCATGCGGTGGCTGCTGCGGGATGTGATGGTCATTCATGGTTCCTATCCTTTCATCGCCATCCTCGTCGCCATCCCGGCCCCGGCAGTCAACCGCACCGGCACGTCGCGACCGGCGATTACGATCGTGCCACCAGCACCATCTCCCACGGGCCGAGTGCGGGCAAGTCCAGAACTTGGTACTCGCCGTCGCGACCGGCGATCCTCACGTCCTCCCGCCTGCCGTCCATGCGCAACAGTCCGAACGGAGCCTCTGCCCGAACGTGCAGACACACTCCCGTGACCGTGTCCAGCGCGGCATTGATCAGCGGGATGAGCAACTCTCCATCGGCGTCCCGCCGGCACCACAGTGCCACCTTGTGAAACGAGCTGACGTAGGCCGGCAGACGATCGCGCGACAGCCACCGGCAGAGGTTCTTCATCTGCGTGCTCTTCGCCAAGTTCTGCAGCGGCACCCACGGATAGTAACCCAGCACCGCGACGCGACCGCCCAGCCGGTTCTCGAACACGCCCATGACCGGCCCGTGCGGCGTGCGACTGAAGTCGATCAACTCAGCCAGCACTCGCGCCGATTCGCTCAGCGGACGCAGAAGGAAGGCGTCTGTCCGCCAGAACGACGGTCGGCAGTCGCGCCACCAGCCGGCGTGACGACCGTTGAGCGCATCGGCCGTGAAACGCTCGATCGTGTCGCGGTCGCGGGTCCCTGCCACCTCGAACCCGGCGAGTTCGGCAAGACCGAGTTCCTGCACATGCCGCAACGCCGGCCCGTCAAGGAGCACCGCCTCGGCGAGCAGCCCTTCGAGCTCGGTTCGCGTGAAGGCGTGGACCGCGTCGCCGGAGAGCAGATGGACCTTCGCGCCGGCGCGCGAGTACGCCGGCGGCAGCCCGATTTCCGCCAGTTCCGTCAGACACGGCAGTGAGTCCGCCTGGCTCTTGCCGGTGCCGGCGGCCCAAATGTCCGGAGTGATGCTCGGCCACAGCCCCTCGCACGGGCTGCGTCCCGCACTCGAGACCAGGCGATCAAACAGCGGCTGCGCGTCCCGAATACGGCCGAAGTACGGCAGGTACTCGTCGAACGGGTCCGGCGAGATTCCCATCAGATTCAGAGCCACGCCGGTGCACCCGGCAGCCAACGCCGCTCCGGCCTCGGCAACGAAGATCGTCTCGCTCTTCTTCAGCTTCTGGTACGGGAAGTTCTCGTGCTCGTACTGAATGTCCACGTCGACGGCGGGGATGGCCTCCGCCACACGCCCGACCTGGTGCGCTTTCCGCAGCAGTTCCACCGGCTGCGCGTCGGTGTAGAAACCGCCGCCCGGCCGCCACTTGACCGGCACGCCGCGCGCGCCGGCAAGCGTCCGCCCCCACTGCGTGAACGCCATGCCTTCGTACACCATGGCACAGCACATGAACCCCAGCGGCAGCGCGGGGTTCACCTCGTCTGCGGCGGCGCGGATCCCGGCGAACAGTTCGTCGATGATGCGCCGGTTGTGGGCAACCCACTTCGCGCGCACCTCGCGCGACTCAGCACTGCCTTCGCCGCACATCACCTGTGCCGCGCGGGCTCGGGTCCAGGCCTCACCGGTCTCCTCGGCGAACCGCACCAGACACAAATCGCAGAAACAGGAGGTCTGGGCTGGCGGATGGTGTCCCATACGTACATCGTCATCGATCCAGATGAAGTCCGGGCCGGCTTCGGCCAGCGCCTTGTAGCAGTCGCGCACGTACGCCTGGAAACGCGTGTCCAGCGGGCAGTAGCTGCCCTTGGCCGCCGTGCCGTTGATGTCCATAATCTTCTGCCACGGCTCGGCCAGCGAATTCTCCAGGTTCTCGTCCAGGTGGCCAATCGTCGAGAGGTGGTTGATCCCGGCACGCAACCCGAGCGCCTTGAACTGCGGGATGATGACACGCAGGTGTTTGGCGTAGCGGGCGATCGTGGCATACGGCAGCGGCGGATGCGTGAACGAGGTGAAGAACGCCACCTCCTCGATCGTGTCGCGCCGTTTCTCGAGCAACGCCAGCAGTTCGCGCCGCCGCGCGTCGTCCATCCACAGAAAAGTGCTGATGCGCAGGGAGATTGTGACGTGTCTCTTGGCAGTGCCTGTTTGCATGTCGGGTTTCTACCTCTGTAGTAGCGTCTGCGATGAACAGGCCCAGCAAACCTGTCCTGGCGGGATGCGTCACCGCCTTGCCGCGGCGGTGCCCACGTCCTCGATGCCCGGCGTGGCGAACCAGTGCGCGAAGAACTCGCGCATCGGCCCCGTATAAGCCGCACGTTTGACGTTCATCCACGTCAGTTGGTCACCCACGGAGAAGTACACATACGTCTTGCCGTCGACTTCGACGATCTCCGGGTCGGACGCATTGATCCCCTCGTCGAGCCCATCGACCGCCAGCACCGGATTGGCGGCGCTCAGCCACCAGCGCTTCAGGTCGTTGGACCGCACGATGTACGTCTCGAAGACGTGCAGCGGACTGCGGTGCTCGAGGTACATCATGTAGTAATAGCCGTCGACGTAACGCAGGCATGGACAGGCCGCGTAGCGGTTCGTGCCGAAAACCGCGCCGGGCAGTTTCGTCCAGTTCTCCAAGTCTTTCGAAACCGCAAACTTGATCGTGAACGGGGGATACTGCGGGTCGTTCGACTCGTACGCCATCACGAACCCATCCGGGCCGCGGCAGACCGACGTATTGAACAGGTGCTCGCGCTCTTGCTGAACGACAACCTTGCTCGCCCAGTTCTTCAAGTCCGCGGACTTGAACGCCGTGACATCGTTCCAATCGTTGTTCTCGAAACGCGCGGCGAAGGCGTACAGCGTTCCCGCGTGCACGAGCGCAGACGCCAGGCTGTAGCCTTCCGCGAACCGCGCCAGCTCCTGCCCCGTTCCCGCCTCGACCAGCCGCAGGTAGTAATCCTTCACGGCGCCGCCGGTCGGAGGACGCACGCACTCGACGTGGCAGAGCCGATTCTGCCACACGATCGGCGCCAACTCGCACATGTTCCGCCGGACCATCTCCTTGTTCTGCAGCACCGTCGCGCGCCGGGGCGGCGCCGGCGGCAGCAAGGCCTGGAACACGTCGACCGGCCAGTGGCCCAGGCGGTGGAAGCCCTTCGGCACCTCCTGCTGGAACTGGACATAGGCCAGGCACGCACCCTTGGTGATGTACTGAATCTGACTCTCCGTGCCCTTCTCCACCTTGACGCCGAACACCTTGTAGCCCATGAGCGTGCAGTCCTCGAACTCGGCCTTCATGTACTTGCCCTCCTGCACGCTCTGCACGATGCCGTCGGTCGGCGTCCCGTGCGGTTGCGAGAAGTTCAGCGTGACGAGGCGACAATTCTTGGCGCGGATCCACATCGACGTCTTGAAGCCGTAGTTGCCGCCCTTGAGCGAACACTGCGGGCCAACCATCGTGCAGTCCTCGAACAGGATGTCCGGCCGGTCCGGCATCGCCGGGTTCTCGACCCGCACGTACGCGCCGGCCGTGTCGCCCCACCAGTCCAGTGCCCACAAGTGGCAGCGCCGGAAGGTGATCGGCTCACCGGTCCGCGACAGGACACTGGCCACACCGCCGCCGAACGCACGGCCGATGCTCATGCAGTCCTCGACGAGCACCGAGAACGGCTCAACCTTGTCCGTGCCGTCGAAGAAGATTCCGGCGTCACCGCCCGTGGCGTACAGCCGCCGGAACGCCCACCGGTCCCAGATGATGCTCGAGAACTGCTCACCGGTGTGCGCGGGCGACCAGCCTTTCGAGTAGGAGCGGATCGTGCCCCACCAGTCGTAACTCTTGAACCCCGCCTTGGGGTCACCCGAATCGATCACCACCCAGCCACTCGTGCCGGAGCCCAACCGCCCGTCGAAGTCGCCCACCAGTTCATTGTAGGCGCCGGCCGCGCCGCGGTGCGACGGGTAGAGGTTCGCCTCGACATACGTGTCCGGCCGCACGATCACCCGGTGCCCGCCCCGGTCGTCCGGCACCGCCAGCAACGCCTGCTGGATGGTGTGAAACGCACTCTGCCAACTGCTGCCGTTTGAGTTGGCGCCCAACTTGGAAACGTAGAAGTCCATGATTACACCCCTCTCAGAAACCTGATATTGCTCGTGTGGGGACCAATGGTCACATCGCGCGAGACCTCGGAAATCCGTTCCCCGAACCGGTCCACGTTCTCGAAGGTCACGTCGTCCACCGTGTGCTGCGCATCGACGCCGCTGACGTAGACACAGCCCGGGTGGTTGCCCGGATTGCCCGTCACGCGAATGTCTTTGAAATGGCAGTCCTTCACGCACTGCCCGGGTTCCTTGTACTCCCAGTCGATGAAACGCGCCCCCACGACCTCCTGCCATCCCTTGCAGATCATCGGCTGCACCTTGATCAGGTTGTTGTGGCCCGGGGCATTCACCCGGAAGTCCTCAAACCGAAGACCGCTCATCGGCATGTTGTTGCTCGGCTGCAGGTACAGCACCCAGTTGGACCAGAACGTGTCGGGCGGCCGGTCGTCGCTGACGAAATGCAGCACGTCGATGTGCCTGGCCGTGATGTCCCGCATCGCACCGGCATCGGACTCGTACCCGATGCGAAAGATGTTCGCACGGTCGGTCCAGAACGCGCAGTTCGCGATCCTGATGTTCTCGCAGTTCTTCCTGTCGTATCCCCCCAGACCCTTGATCGCAATGCAGTCGTCGTCGGTCCGAAGGAAACAGTCTTCGATGGTGACGTCGCTGGAGTTGATGATGTCGATGCCGTCGTCATTGTCCACACGGGAACCGCAGATCTTGACGTTCCTGATCGTGACGTGGTCGCAGCCGCAGGGCGCAATCGTGAAGAGCCACGAACCCCTGACAATCACGTCCTCGACCAGCAGGTTCCGGCACTTCTGGAAGATCAGCATGAACGGTGTGGGGCCGGCACCGTGCGCGTAGTCCGACCCGTCGATGATTCCGCGGCCGAGGATGCGGATGTTCTCGCCCCGCGCTTCCACGCCGCCCTTGACGACCGCCCCGCCCGCCACATAAAGGGTCTGGTTGCTGGTCAGTTCGATCTTCCCGGGCTTGTGGATCCCCGGCCCGAAGTAGACGACGCGGGGATCGTCGCGTGTCGGCGCGTCGGTCTCCAGCGGATTCCCGAACAGCAGCAACGGACTGTTCACGCCATCGCGTTCGATCGAGATCTTGAATGGCCGCGTGGCGGTGAGCACGAGAGAACCCGCCGACTTCGCACGCAACGTGACTCCGCAAGCCTGGGGCCGGACGACGGCATTCGCGAGCGGAACGGTCGAGGTCACCTGGACCTCGACCTCGCCGGAGAAGTCGAAGTAGGCGAAGAAGTACTTCTTGTCGTGGTGCTGAGTTTTGGCGAAGCAGACGTCAATGGGCTGGCCGTTCACCGTTACCGCGTAATCCGAGTCGGTCGCTTCGCCCGGCGGCGCCGCATAGGAAACAACCTGGCCCACACACGACTTGGACTCTGTTTTCACCGGTTCTCTCCTGCGCGTCGGCTCGCGTCAACCTGCAACTGCCTCGAACCGCACCGTTCCGCTCAAGTTCCGCCACTCGATGGTTGTGCCGTCAGCCCCAATGGCCGCCCCAGGCGCATCACGCAATGCTGTCACCTTCAGTCCATCGGGCAATCGAACATGCAGGACAACGCCAGGCGCGGTGGAGTTCGGCACTTCGACGAACCCCGTCACACGCCGCGCCTTCTCGTCGTACCGCAGTTCGTAGGACACACGGCCGAAGTGCGTCGGCATGTCCTGCACCCCGAGCGGTTGGCCGCTGCCGAGCCAGTGCCGGGCGCTGCCGCGCGCCAAGTGCAGCACGTCGCCACTTTCCATGACCATGCTGTCGCGGATGCACCGCCCCACGGCGATTGGCGTCCACAGGTGCTGACGGTCGCCGGAGCAGTCCTTGGCGCCCGGCTCCTGCCCGCGCTCCTCGCACCAGGAGAACAGCGGCGTACCGTGGTTCAGTGTCGCGTAGAGATAGGCCGCTGCCGCATCGCCGTCATCCCGCGCCAACAGCACTTCGGCGAGGTTGTCGAGTGTGATCGCCACCCACATGCCGTCCTTCATCCAGCCCGTGTGCACTGGAATGCCGCCCGGACTCAGGCGCGACTCAACCTTGCGGATCGTCCCAGTGATGAGTTCGTGATCCGCAGGCAGGATGCCGCAGGGAAAGGCGGCATTGAGCGCACCCCAGCGGCTGCCGCAGGTCTTGCCCGGTACGGCAGGGATCCAGCGGTAACCGTTCTCCGCAACGGCACCGCGATCCAAGGCCGCCAGCAAGTCCTGCAGAGCCGCCTGATGAATCCGCCGCAACTCCGGAAGATCCGCCGTCCTGCCCAGGATCTCAGCCGCCGCCAACGTCGCCGCATCGGCGAACACGGCCCAGATGTTGTGGGGGAGAAACACGCCGTACATGTCCTCGTCGTCCTTGAGCCCGCAGTCGCCCATGCCGCGCGGCATCAGCCCATACGTCAGCGGCCGCTCACCGTTGGCCAGGACTCGGGTGCGGGCCCGCTCACGATCCTGCCAGCGCGAACTGGCGAGCATCCGCGGGTACACGGCAGCCAAGTAACCCTTGTCGCCCGTGAGACGGTAGTGTTCCATCACCGCCCACGACTTGAACCCGGCGCCGGCCCACATGTAGTGGCCCCAGCCCTCCGGATCGTTCCAGTTGCCGTCCGCGCCCTGCAGGTCGAGGCACATCTGGTAGCCTGTGGCCGCTTCCCCGTGCAGTCCGGCCTGGTCCAGCAGCACGGCCAGGATCGCCGCTTCGAACGAGTTGGGGGCGCGGTAACACTCGGTTCCGGGACATGCCGCCACCTGCCCGCCCGCCACCGGTTCGCGCATGATGAAGCAATCGGCCAGAGCTGCGGAGAACGCATTCTGCACGTCGCGATCAGGGATGCTGATGCGTGCCGCCCGGCTGACCAGTGCGCGCCACGATGCCTTGGCCTCCTCGCACTCCCTGACCCAATCGCCTTGCCTGAGCACCGGCAGCGCCGACTGGTACGCCTTGTAAGGCAGGACCACCCACCCGGTCCGTTTCTCGCCGGGACCCACGTTCCACACCATGCACACCGTTGTGACGGCAACCACGGGCTTCTCGTCGCCACCGATCGCCAGGAGCAGGACCCGGTCGGCGCGGTCCTGCCAGCCGGCCAGCAGGACATCACGATCCCACTCCGGCTGCACCCACGCCGGGTTGAAGCCCATGAAACTGCCTGGCCTCTCACAGCGCAGCGCGAACCGGTGCGGCTTGTCATCCGAGTTGGTCACGTCGACCCGGACCATGGCAGCCGTCCTGCCGCCGACCACCTCCAGGCGCATGCCGGTCCGCGCGTCGCCGTACTCGTTGACCAGCACCGGCAGCCAACCCTCGGCACGTGTCCAGCGGCTCTGGGAAAACGGCTGGTTGTCCAGCAGCGGCTTGACCTGCACGTCCCACTCCGTCTTCGGCGTTACAAACGCCGCCAGGGGTTTGGCGCGCAGGTCATCGAACGTCCACGCCATGCGCAACCCGCCAGGCTGCAGATCCAGCAACGTCTTGTCGCTGCTGTCCGGCAATGCCACGGTCACGCGGTGCGGCGTCGCAAACGTGTAGCTGAAGTCCACACGCACTGGCTTCTCACTCATGATCTGCTGGCTCCCTTTGCTTCCGGCTCTGACAGTCGAAGCGTCCGTTCGGTGACCGCGAGTTACGGCAGCTCAATCGGGGCATCTTCCGGCAGTTCCACATACCTGCTGCGGCCGCACAGATCCTGCACCCTGAGCTTGAGCGTCTTCTCCTGACCAGGGGCGGGGTCGCCGAAAAGGGCCGCATACTTGCCCAGTTCCGTTCTGAACTTGCCATGGAAAGCGGCCTGTACCTTCTTGGTAACATCCACACCGGCCGTCTCGATGCGCTTGTCGGTTGCGTAAACGCGAAGGCTCAGCGCTGTCGCATCGCACAGGTAACTCCCGTTGTTGCCGATCGCTATATCGACGTTCTTTCCCAGATCGCCGGGGTTGATACGGACGACGAATTCCGAGTTGCGGGTACGACCTGTCTTTCCTTCCGATTCCAGGCTGAGGACGTTGAGAACCACCGGGGTCTGGTCATCTTTCCAGCTAACAGCCTTCAATGAAACACCATTGCCGCCGCCATTGGTCAGCGTCTTCCCCAAGATCACCATGCCTTTGCCGGAAAGCTGCGGGCCCGGCGACCAGCGAATGATGTTATAGCTGGCGACGTCGGCAATCGGATGTGTGAGAACGTACTGGTTCCGCTGGTCGGCCGGAATAACCTGATCGAACATGTCCCTCGAGAAATGCCGCGCCCAGTTCTCCTCCATGTTTCCGGCCGGCACATAGTCGGCAAAGAAGCCCAGGTCGCCGTCGCCCTCCAGACCGTAGGCGTACCCCAGAGGACAGCCGTGAACCTTGAACGACGAGTTCAGTTGCTTCCGGTCAGACTCTTTGGCGGTGGACAGCAGACCGTCGTTCCTGCAGTTGAAGAAGGACCACGAGCCGGTTTTCGACGTGTCCGGGAACGCAGCGGGGACATCCAGCTTGCCCTGGGGCTTCCGGTAATCGGCAGCCAGATCGGCAACCATCTCACCATCAACAGCAAACACATCCTTCCAATGGCTATCGCTCTTGGGCCCGTACCACGCGAACGTGATCTTTCCATTGGCCGACCGGCGGGGTTCCGAGAGCAATTCGTCGTCCATGATACGAATCGGCCGCGTGTCACTGAGATTCGGGACCTTGAAATACACGTCGAGGCCGTCGGGATCGACGAACTCTGTCAAAACGACATCGATCGGGTCGCCTGTACGTTCGGGGTTCGTCCATGCCTTGACGATGACCTTCTGTCCGTCAGGACGAATTCGATCGTCCGGCATCGGATTCCCGATGCTGGACGGATCGAGAACCAGATCACGGGGATTCGGGCACTTCTTGAGCACATCCGCATTCAGTGTATCGCTGAACGTGAACAAAACCGGACCACGCAGAAGAGCGACCCGGCCGTCCTGAATCATCCGCCCACGAACGAAACGCCAGTTCATCGGCATTGAAATGGTTAGCGTATCGCCGGATTTCCAAACCCGCTTGACTGTGGCGTAGCCAAGTTCGGATTTGCTTGGTGAGCAGGGCACGTTGCACACGGCACACTCAATGTTTTCCGCCCAACGCGGGGTACGGAACATGAACGCGAACTCGACCGGTTCCGAGCACGTAAACGACAGATTGACCGCGCCGGAATTCGGGTATGTGGTCTCCTGTTTGATGTCAACGGTCTTGCCGTTGACATCGAATGTCTTGTCGGAACAGGTGAACAGGTTCAGCGCGATGCCGCCGTCCGGGGTGCGGTAGTACACCTTCTGCGGCAGTTCGGCAACCGCACGGCGAAAGTTCCCATTGCAGCAGAAGGTATCGTGTGTCTGGAAATGCCGCTTTCCCGTGAACGGAGTGAAGTAGCAGATGCGGCGGCCGTCCGGGGCTTGCGCTCCGAACAGGGCGTTGTAAATCGCTCGTTCCGTAATGTCCCCGTACCGCATATCTCCTTCCAACCGCATCATGCTGTCGATCCAGCGGAGCAGATAGGCCGTAACGCAGGACTCCTCGACCATTCCCGAGCCGTCCTGATTATACGTGAAGTGCTCGCCCTGAGACGTTGAACCGGTAACCAGCAGCCCACCGCGTCCGCGTTCGAGCAATTCCTGTTTCATCCACAGGCTCTTCTTCAGGTAGTCCTCGCCACCGATGAGCCGATACAGTTCCGTGTCGGGGTACAGGTGCGACAGCATCACGTAGACATGGTAGCGGGCCTGTGAGATGTTCTTCTCCCAGGCGTCAAACGGCTTCAGGTAGTACCAGTGCGGCTCATATTGCAGGCGCCTGGCGAAGTCGAGATACTTGTCCTCTCCACTTACACGATACAGTTCCACGAACCCCTCCGTGATCCCTGCAATGGAAGTACCGGGCGGGATGACGTGCTCCCCCTTCTCGTTGGCGGGGAACATCCGCATGATGTAGTCCGCCATGATCTTCGCGTCCGCCAGGGCTTGGGGGTTTCCCGTCACCCGGTAGTTTCGTACCAACGCCAGGTTGGTGTACTCCTGCTCGTGGAGAATCCAGTTGACAACGTTCTGGTGGTTGTTGGGTTCGACGTTCCAGAAGCCCAGGTATCCGTCCGGATCGCGCGAACTCCGCAACTGATCCATGATGTACTGGGCGCGTTCGGCAACGTCCGATTCGCCGGTGTATTGGGCAAACAGGCTGCCGGCGTCCAGAACCTTGCCGATGCCGTAGTACACGTTGCACTTGTCGCCGCGATCCGTCCGGTTCCTGAACTTGTCCAGCCAGTCCCTATCCAAGTCGAGAACCATGTAGTTCTTGTGGATCAGGTCCATGATGCGCCGGTCGATTTCGCCGCCCGCCATCTCCTGGTGAGTGAGCGTTGCCGGAATCAGCTTGTCACCAATAATCGGTTTGACCGCATCCCGTTCGCCCATGGCCAGTGCGCCTGTACAGGAGGCAAGCATTGCGATGGTAGATAGTCGTTGGATGGGTTTCATGTCGTTCTCTTTCATTGCTCTGCACTCCGGCTAGATGATACTTGGTGCCTGATTGGGTGTCGTCCGGGAACCGAGCCCCCTCTTCCGTGAGTGGCCTCTCCTGCATCTTCTCCGTGTCCTCAGTGAACTCTGCGGTGAACCTCCTTGCTTCTCCTGCTTCACGCCAGCGAACCGGAGCAGGAGCGCTTGTTCAGAACACATGTTCGAAGTCTCCGTGTGCGGATCAGGACCGGGGACGCCGGTAGAGGACGATCCGGCTGGAACGCGGCTCCGGCATGTTCAGCGCCAGACCCGCCGTCCGCAGTTCTTCGCCGGTCGCCTGCCACGTCTTGCCGCTGTCGGCGTCCTCAAGTTCGTACGTGCCCTCCGGCAGCCCGCAAAGCTGGAAGGTTGCGGATCCCATCGGGCTTTCGGCCCTGCGAAACGCCAGGATCGCGCCTTCGCATTTCCCGGGGATGAGCAGTTGATAGGCCAGCCAGGATTCGGGATGGATGACGCATGGCGTCAGCGGGTAGAAGTCGCCGTAGAAGCAGGGGCGCAGTCGCTTGGCCTCGTCGATCATCTTGCGCAGCCAGTCCCACGGGAAATCGGGGGCGTGCCAGTCGCGAAGCCCGAACTCGTCGACACTGAAGACCAACCCGGCCGAGTACGCGGAACGGACCTGGTACGTGTCGCCTGACTTGGCCATCGGGCTGGTAGCGTTGAGGGGCAGCCACATGTGCAGCCCCGCCCCGTGCACCTGCGAGGCGTCGGGGTTCATGAACGGGAAGCAGTTGTAGTCCGTCCGCCACAGCGCGACGCTGCGACTGATCGTCTCCAACTCGATCCGCCGACCACCACTGGCGCAGTTGTCGATGAGCAGCCCGGGATGGCGGCGGCGCAGTTCGTCCCAGAACGCGTAGAGGCCTTCGATGAAGCGCATTTCGACGATGCCTTTGCGGCCCTCCGCGTCGGCGTTCCGCCAGAACGGGGACGGATCGGTGTTGAAGTCCTCGCGGTAGCAGTCGATCCCGTTCTCCGCGATCAGCGTCGAGACCGTCTCAACCGCCCACTGCCAGGCCGCCGGGTTGCCGAGGTCGAGCAACAAGTCCTCGTTCGGCTTCGGCGCCTCGGTCCCTCTGCGGAAGAACCAGTCCGGATGCTCGAGCGTGACGGGGGTGCCATACCGCGCCCGCTCCGGCTCGATCCAGAGCAGGAACTTCATGCCCGCCTTGTGTGCGGCATCGCTGATGGGCTTGAGCCCGTCCGGATGGTAATTCCGGTTGACGCGCCAGTCGCCCGTGATCCCCCACTCGCCATGGAACACATCCGGACAGGGCTTGGTCGAGGTCCCGTACCAGCCGGCGTCAACCCAGTAGTAGTCGTACGGCAAGCCGTGCTGTGCGATGGCGCTGATGGTGTCCAAGTGCCCTTGGGTCGGAGTCCCACCCCAGGCCCCGTTGCAGATGGGCATCTCCGCCAGCTTGCCGTCGATGCGTGGACTGTGGAACTCCAGGAGGAACTGTCGCAGGACGTTGTGGCCATGAACCGGCTCGCCCTTCCAGTAGAGGAGCAGGATCCGCGGCGAGCGGATCGCTTCGCCCGGCCGCAACTTCAGCGCCAGATGCTCCATGCCGGCCGACACCGTCGTGGTCCCCTTGCCGTCATGTGCGAACTCCGCGAACCATTGCCCGCTCCAGCCCAGGGCACTGATCAGTCCGTCCTCGCCAGTCCGCAGGTTGAAGAACGGCAGCCAGGTCGCGGACGGGCGCCCATCGGTCAGCGCAAACGACGCGGAGCCGTTGCGGACTTTGCGGAAGGTCTCATTGTGCGCGGAATCCATGCGTATCGTCCGCGGCGCATTCCACATCGACTGCCGCAGTTCGTCGCGCAGATATTGGAAGTCGTCATGGCGCCCGTCGCTGCCGAGCGAGCGCCGCAGTTCGGGCATCTCGCCCTCCTTGGCACCTTTCCAGACGATGTCCAAAGCCTTGAAGTCGCACACCGGATCGGAGTCGGAACCGCCGACGTTGCGGACTCTCACGACCCACTCCATGGCCGGAAATTCGCTGAACTCGGTCAACTCCATCTCGCATGCGATCGACGTCTCGCGATCGGCCCACCGCAGGGTGCGGATCCTCTTGCCGCCACACCATTCGCCGTGCTGGATCTTGGCGTCCTCCGGCTTCAGCCACTCGCGGCTCGAGCGCAGTCCGCAGGCGAAACTGAACGGCGCGCCGTCGGAATGGCGCGCCGCGCCTGCCGCGGAAACTCCGCCCGTTCCCGCACTCGGATCCGTGAGTCGACGAATCCAGCTCTGGATGAATTCCATCTCGTCCGGCGTAACCGAGGATGAGCCCATTCGATGCTCCATGGTTTCCTGTCTCCTGGCGCAGTCCCCTGGCGCACTGTGGCTCGGCGCGTCCCGCGCCGAAGTGGAGTGCTCGGGACGGGCCTGTCCGCCGAAGCCTCTCGGGCGAAGGCGGATCTCCGGCCGAGGGCCTCGGGCCGAGACGGCCCCGAGCACCCTGCTGCAGTCCCAGAGGTCCCGCGCCACTGGCCGATGTTACTCTATCTACCGCACCGCCTCGAACAACAACAACTCCGAAGTCAACGCGCCTTCGAGGCGCACGGGAATGCCCTGTTTCATCAGCGTGAAGCCGTCGACTTCGCACACCTGACCCGAATTGTCCCAGGTGACGCGGTAGCGCTTCGACACGTCCAGGCCGCGCAGACGCAGCAGATACTCCGGTTGCGTCGGCGCTGACAACTGGAACAGCCCGCATATGCCGCGCGTGCGATCCGCCGACGCAAGTTCCAGCACACCCCAGCCCTGCGGGTCGAGGCCGCTGACTTCAGGTGTGTGGTGGTAGATGCGCCCGGTGCTCATGAACGGTCGCACGAAGTCCCGGTACACGCCGACCCAGCGCCGCGCTCGCGCCAGCATCGACGGATTCCACGTCGAGCCGACCGGGTAGAAGAACCCGAACGTCGGCCGCACGAACAGCAGCAGTCGCGCCTGGAAATCGAAGTCCGCCGCGGTGTGCCCGCTCTGGCCGCCGATCAACCGGTCCACGTACTCGGGCGGCAGCGCCATGGTCATGCCGTTGGTGATGGTGAACGAGCGCGGCGCAATCTGCCAGTCGGTGACCCAGGTGTGGCTGAACCGCCGCACCAGGCCGATGTCGGTGCGACCGCCGCCGCCGGCGCAGTTCTCGAAGATGACCTTGGGGAACCGCACCCGCAGCCGGTCGTAGATGCCGTAAAGCGTTTCGTAGTAGCGCCAATAGCCGTTCTCCACGAAACCGTCGCGCTCCGAGCGGATGCCCGGCCCCGGGTGCGTGTTGTGGTCGAGCCGGAAGAACTCGAGCTCGTGCGTCTCGATGACGCGAACGATCTGCGCCTCCATCCACGCCGCGACCTCGTGCTTGGTCAGGTCGATCAACCCGCCGAGCCGCCGCTCGCCGTCGTACGCTGGCGCGAGCCAGTCAGGGTGCTCCCTGATGACCCGGCTCTCGTTGCCGATCCGCTCCGCGTCCATCCACAACCCCCAGAGCATGCCGTGCTTGTGGACCCGGTCCCGAAACGGCTTGAGCCCCTGCGGGAACCGCTGCCGGTCGACGTCCCAGTCGCCCACCGTGCTGCACCACTTGTGCGCCGGCGCATACCAGCCGGCATCGATGAAGAACACCTCGGCGCCGACGTCCGCCGCCGAGTCTATCGCATGCGTGATCTGCTCGGCGGTCATCGCGATCTCGGGGCCGATGCCCGACTCGATCCAGCCGCCGTGCCCGCGCGGTTGCGGCCTGAACACGCTCCGGCGCAGGTGTTCGTGCATGGCGTTGATGGCCGTGTCCAGGTCGCCGAGGACCAGCCCCAGGTGCATCTCGGGTGTCACGACCGTCTCGCCCGCCGCGAGGATCCGCTGCGGCGCCGGCGCGTCCGGTCCCGCCCGGAAGAACAGCTGCGCCGCGGCGTCCGTCGTAGTCCGGTCCGCGTCCACGTCGAACTCGAAGCTGTACCCGCCGCTCCAGGCCAATTGCCCGATGAAGTGCTCGCCAGTCGCATTGTTGCGCAGCACGAACATCGGATGCCGGTGCCGGTCGCGCCGGTAACGGCCGTCGACGCAGTACCGCGCCGCCGGCAGGTCGTACCAGCGGAAGTCACCTTCCGTGCCCCAGTGGTGCCCGGCCATGTACCCGACCGAGTACAGCGGCAACTTCGTAGCCCCCATGTGTGACTGCCAGCGCTTCGTCTTCTGCAGCACGCCGCTCCAGGAGAACGCCGCCGCCACAGCCGCGGGGCCCGTGCCGGTGTTCGTGACCTCCAGCCAACGCGCCAGCACCGGCGTACCGTCGAGTTTGGTGTGCACTTTGACCGTCACCGGCCGGATGGCATGCTTGAGTGTGATGACCGTGTGAATATCCGCCGGGCGCCCCTTCACGCCGGGCCGCCTCTCGAACCCGGCCCACTGCCAGTCGGAGGCGAGCAGTTGCCCGTCGATCTCGAGCCAGAACGCCTGCGGCGCGGCGTGCTCGCCCGGGTTCGTCCGGCCATCGTAGAAGTTCACATACCCGGAGCCGTTCCAGCCGCGCCCGACGAAGTTCCCCTTGCTCAGCGACTCCTCGTACACGACCCAGGCGGTGCGGTACGTAACCAGCGGCTCCGGCGACTCGGCAAACACCACATCTGACCACGAGCCTTCTACGCCAGCCGTTGTCTTGCGCGGTTGACGGTTCGCACGCGTACGCTTGGATCCCTTCTCTGCTGCCATGTGCTGTCTCCTGCAACTCCTGCGGGCAAACCCGCGATCCGCTCACTCTCTTACCGCGATGACCGTCGGCACTGCGGGACTCGCGACTGCAATTCGTCGGTGAGCCGGCAGTCCCTGCCGGCCCACCGACGAACGGCCGCCTTTCCAGCGATCGCGTCGCGCGATCGCTGGAAAGCACGTCGGGATGGGTCCGGGAAGGGCCAATGGTCCTTCCCGGCGGGGGCGCGGGGGGCAGAGCCCCCGCATCCTGTTATTTCCCAACGGCATACGTCACCAAGTTCAGCAGCAGCCGGTCTGCCGCCGGGTGCCGGTCGAACTGTTCCAGAATGTGAAGCGTGTTCAGCACCACGCGCCCGGCCCCGTGCCGGTACGCACCGATCATCACGCCCGACGCGTACCCGCCGGGGCAGTTGTACCCGGTCGCGAACGCCGCACAGACCACCTCGTCCGGCGTGTCCTGGCCCTCAAACATCTCACGGCTGATGACCTGGTCGTAGTAGTCCCAATCCAGGATGCCGCCCGCCTGCAGGCCTGCGAACACCGCATGCCGCTTCGCCACGCACTCCTTGTGGTACAACCAGTCGCCGAAGCTCCTGCAGATGCCGCGGTTCGCGAACGGCAGTCGCGCCGTCGTGTCATCGCCCACCCGTAGCGCCTTTGGACACAGAATGACCGCGACCGCGCCACGCCGTACGCGCTCCCAGAGCGCGGCCCAGAGGGCATCGGGGGGCTGGGTTCGGGGTTCGGGGCCGGACAGGGCCGGGTCGCCGACCAAAATGATGTCACGACCGCGCGGACGGGCCTCCGTGAACGGCCGGCAGCGTAGCCATGCCACAACCGGATCGGGCACGCCCCACACCGAGACCGTGCCGCGCACCTCTGGCAAGTCGGCGCCAGAACTCAGCCGAAATTCCCTGCGGTCGCCGGCGGGGCAACCGCCGCGCTCAAGGCACGCCGCGAACTCGTACACGCCCGACGCGACGCCGAGCGTGACGGTCTCCTTCAGCACCGGCACGGCTAGCGGCGGTTGCCCGCCCGGCCCGGTCTGCGGGATCCGCACGGTCGTGCGCTTCTCCCATACAACGCCCTGCGGCCCGTGTACGCGGAAGTGCACCGGGTACTCGCCCGGCGGCAGTACATCCTCGTTCGCGAGCACGGCTTCCAATGTCAGAGGTTGGTCCGCGTAGCCATGCCGCGGGTCGACGAAAAGACACCAGCGCAGCGGCGCCCAGCCGTCGCGCAGCACGTCCGCGACGCCCGGCTTGAACTCGCGCCAGAACGTCCACACCCCTTCGCCCGTGATGGCGTGATCGAGGATGCCGGTCAGATTAAAGCCGCAGAACTGCGAATTGGAACGGATCAGATCGAATCCGAGCCGGCGCTGACGGCTGTGCAGGCGCTGACTGTCCCGAAGCATGTCCTCGGCAAACGGGTACACGCCATCGAAGCCCCAGCGCTGCCAGTCCGCCTCGAGCTTCGCGCCCATGGCGCGGATCAGTGTAGCGTCGGGCAGGTCCGGCGAGGCGCCGACCTCGTCGAACTTGCGGAGTTCGTCAATCACATTCATCAGACTGCCGGTGCCGTGCTCTGAGAGGAAGACCGGCTTGCTGTCCTTGCCCAGATTGCGGATGAACGCATTCGTCGCCGCCGTCTGCGGCGTACTGGGGTAGACGTGCGCGTCACCGGCGCCGACCGCATACCCGCCCGGGCTCGACGGACCGTTGACCGGCGTCGCATCCGGCGCCTCAACGCCCCAGGTGTACTCCCACGTGCGCTTGCCCGGATTCGAGACCGAACCGGTCTGCCATTGCCCGTCCCAGCGCCCGCTGCCCAGCAGAACCAGTCGCGTCGAATCGAGGTCGCGCACGAGTTGCAGGGCCTCTACCGCGTGCCGGAACATCGGGCCGTCCTTGATCTCGTTCAACAGGCCCCAGATGGTAACGCTCGGGTGGTTCCGGTCGCGCCGGATCATCTCGCGCGTCGCGCGGTCGAACCGCTCGCCCCGCTGCGGCGTCTCCGCAATCGTGTCCCAGCTCGCGGAGCATTCCTCGTAGACCATGAGCCCCAGTTCGTCGCAGAAGTCGAGCTGCTCGGACCAGGCCACACCGGAGATGAACCGGACGCAGTTGAACCCCAGCGCCTTGGCGTACACCAGGTCGCGCCGCTGGAAGTCCGGCAGCACCGGCGCCGTCCACGCCAGCGGGAAATGGTTGCCCGTGTGCGTGGATTTCAGGAACAGGCGTTTGCCGTTCAGGCAGAACCAGCCGTCGATGACGCGGAAGTCACGGAACCCAAATCTCACCGGAACACGGTGGCGGCATGCGCCGGCGCTCACGTCGACGTCCGCACGGTACAGGAACGGGTCCTTCAGGTTCCACAGGTGCGGCTGCGGTATCCGCAATCCGAGATGATGCACCGTCTCGCCGACTGCGAACTCCGCACGGAGCGTCGCAGCGGCAACCTGCGCGTTGTCGCGCTGGGTGCTCAGCGCCACCGAAATCTCGCCACGGGCGGCTCCGGCCGTGTCATTGCTTACGGTCACCTGCACGCGGACGTCGCCCGTCGCAATGTCCGGTTGCACGAACACGTCGCTGGCCCGAAGCGCCGGCACGAACTCGAGCAGCACCGGCAGCAGAATGCCGCCGTAGTTGTAGAGACTCCCGGGCGGCTGCGGAATGCGCTTGTTCCGGTGCGGCGTCTCGTTCAGCACGATGCCGTCGATCCGCTCGTGGCACGGATTGAGCACGCGCACCGCGAGCAGATTCTCCACGCTCGACTTCACCGCCGCGGTGACATCCAGCGCGAACGGCGTTTCGCCGCCCTCGTGCCCGCCGACCGCGAGCCCGTTCAGCCAGACCTCGGCAAGATAGTCCACCGCACCCAACCGCAGCAGCACCCGCTCGTGCGGCCCCGCTCCCCGCTCCGGCACGAACCGCCGCCAGTACCAGAACACCCCAAAGACGTCCGGGAATGCCATGTGCACTTCGCCCGGGACCGGGATGTCCTTCGCGCCCGGTTGCTCCGCCCGAAACCACTCGTCCTCGCGCCCGCGGTTCCGCGGGTCCGACGCCAGTTGCCACGTCCCGCTCAGGTCTATCATGGTGTCACCCTCCACCCGCCACGGTGCAGATGGATAAACGTTTATCCATTACCCTACACCAGAACTGTGAAAAGGCAAGTTCCGGCGTATGGGGCAGGGTTGGCGCCTGTCGGGCGGCGATCAACCGGTCTGTGGCGAAGTCTGTCGCGTCTGGGCCGTACAACCGTGACCCGACCAGTCCCTTGGCCGGCGTCTCGCCCTTGGCCCGCGGCGCGGTATCCTGAGATCGCGAGCCGTTTTGAAATCCGCGCCGCAGTGTGTATGGTATTTGCCGGTACGACAAGAGATTGGATGCAGACGATGAGCCCCAAAGGACGACGTGAGGTCGGTGTTAGTGGCCCGGCGGCGGTTGCTGCCGGGGCTGCTGATTTGCGCTGACCGTGACGCGTCAGTCCGTTTATCTCCGTACCAGCCCTATACAGCGCCATCGCCGGGAGTCCTGACGGTGGCGCTTTTTCTTATCGCGCCCCCTCGCCGGGCATACGCGCAGGCCGTGCAACGGATGCACGACTGGCGGCGCGAAGGCAAAGAAGCACCATGGCGGCACGTCGACTGTGGAACGCGAACTCGGAACGGACAAGGATATCAGGACCATGAGCTCGACTTTGACGGCTGAAGCCAAGCCCAAGACGCGGCGCTCCGGCGCCGCCAGGCAGCACCCCATGAAGGGCAGTGAGGTCGCCATCCGCTGCCTCGAACACAATGGGGTGGACGTGATCTTCGCCTACCCCGGCGGCGCCTCCATGGAACTGCACCAGGCGCTGCGGAATTCGCGCGTCCGGGTCATCCTGCCCCGGCACGAGCAGGGTGGCGCATTTGCCGCCGGCGGCTACGCGCGAGCCACGGGCAAGGTCGGCGTGTGCATGGCCACCAGCGGCCCCGGCGCCACCAACCTGGTGACCGGCATTGCCGACGCTTACATGGACTCCATCCCCATGGTCGTGATCACCGGGCAGGTGACCCAGAGGTATATCGGCAAGAATGCGTTTCAGGAAATCGACATCATCGGCATGACGCGGCCGATCGTCAAGCACAGCTACCTGGTGTTGGACCCGATGGACCTGCCGGAGGTGTTCGCCGAGGCGTTCTACCTGGCG
This sequence comes from Lentisphaerae bacterium RIFOXYA12_64_32, assembly GCA_001803235.1. GTDB lineage: Bacteria > Verrucomicrobiota > Lentisphaeria > Oligosphaerales > YB12-FULL-65-16 > YB12-FULL-65-16. The sequence goes on along the minus strand of MHBL01000236.1, from coordinate 4,238 downwards.
GCCAGCGGCCGGCCCGGCCCGGTCGTCATCGACATCCCAAAAGACGTGCAGCAGAAGTTGTGCGCGCCCGAGTTCCCGCGCAAAGCGGTCATGCGCGCCTACGAACTCAAGACCAAGGCCACGGACGAAGAGCTCGAGCGCCTCCGCCAGAGCATCCGCAACTGCGATCGGCCGTGCCTGTACGTGGGCGGCGGCGTCATTACCAGTGGCGCGCACCGCGAACTGCGGCGGTTCGCCGAGGAGTTCAACATCCCGGTGGCGACGTCCATGATGGGCATCGGCGCGTTCCCCGAGACCCATCCGCTGGCCCTGAAGTGGCCGGGCATGCACGGCACCTACTACGCGAATTACGCGGTGAACGAGTGCGACCTGCTGATCGGTATCGGCACCCGCTACGACGACCGCGTGACCGGCAACGTCGACACGTTCGCCCAACACGCGACCATCGTGCACATCGATATCGACCCGTCGGAGATCAACAAGAATAAGCGCGCCGACATCGGCATCGTGTGCGACGCGAAGGACATCCTGACCCGACTGCTGGAGAAGCCGATCCGCAAGCCGTACACCGAGTGGCACGCGCGGGTCCAGAAGTGGAAACAGGAGCAACCGCTGCGGTACCGGGACGACGGGCAGATCCAGCCGCCGTTCGTGGTCGAGACCGTGTGGGAGCAGACCAAGGGCAAGGCCATCATGGTGACCGGCGTAGGGCAGCACCAGATGTGGACGGCGCAGTACTACAAGTTCGAGCGGCCCCGGCAGCTCCTGACGTCCGGCGGCCTGGGCGCCATGGGCTTCGGCCTGCCCTCGGCCATCGGCGCCAAGGTCGCCTGCCCGGACCAGACCGTGGTATTGATCGACGGCGACGGCAGCTTCCAGATGAACATCCAGGAACTGGGAACCGTGCACTGCGAGGAAGTCTGCGTCAAGATGGTGATCATGAACAACCAGCACCTCGGCATGGTCGCGCAGTGGGAAGACCGCTTCTACGGCAGCCGCCGCGCCAACACGGTGCTGCGCAGCACGCTGACCGACCGGCCGTACCCGGACTTCGTCACCATTGCCAAAGGCTACCTCATCCCCGGTCGCGAAGCCTGGACCAAGGACGAGGTGCGCGACGGCGTGCGTGAAATGCTCGCGACGGACGGACCGTTCCTGCTCGATGTGCACGTCGAGTACCAGGAACACGTGCTGCCCATGATCCCCGCCGGCGGCACCCACAAGAACATCATGACGGAGTGATGATAGGCTGTAGGGGGTGTCGATTTTATGCGGCAGCAGGCCTTCCAGAGTGGCGGGATCGGCTCGCTCCCGCATACCGGACCGAGCCGGTCCGGCCACGTTGGGAGTGGTTGCGCGTCTGAGGTGGTTAAATCGACAGGCCCTGTAGGCTGTGGGCTGTAGGTTCACAAGCTTCGGGCGTAGCACCGCAGTCGAGGGATCAGGTTGGGGGACAACCCGTTTGCCGCTCCGTTCCAGCACCCCCAAGCTTCGCGGGGTCACGCATCGTTCTTGCCTACAGCCTATCCACCTACAGCCGGCCTGAGCAGTTGCTCCAGATGTTGGCTACAACGGAGTCCCCCCATGCTTCACGCCGGATTCGGACTGCGCGACATCACACCGGACCAGCCCACGTTCCTGGTCGGGTATCCGCACGTGCCCCGGGTCTCCACGGGCGTGCACGACCCGCTGTACGCCACGACCATGTTCCTGGAAGACAGCGGCACGGCCGTAGTCCTGGTCTCCTGCGACCTGCTGTTCGTCGCTCGTGAAACGGCCGCGACCTGTCGCCAAGCCATCGGCACCGCACTCGGCGTTAACCCCGCTCACGTCCTCATCAGCGCGACACACACGCACTCGGGGCCGGTCACCAACACCGTGCTGGCCTGGCGCGAAGACCCGCTCGTCCCTCCGCCCGCCCCGGAGTATTTGGAGAAACTCCAGGCCGGCATCGTCGAGGCGGCCAAGGCCGCCCGCGACGCCGCCGTGCCTGCCGAGCTGGCTGTCACCACGGCGCATGCGGACGGCGTCGGCGGCAACCGCCTGGCTGCCGACGGCGTCCGCGACCCGGAGGTCGGTATCCTGGTCGTGCGCGACCGGCAGAATCATACGCTGCTGGGGCTCGACATGGTCTACTCGATGCACCCGACCGTGATGCACGAGGACACGAAGCTGGTCTCGTCGGACTTCCCGCACTACACGCGGCTGCACCTGCGCGAGATGCTCGGCGACATCCCGGTCGTCTACCACACCGGAACGGAAGGCAACCAGAGCCCGCGCTACTCGGTGCGCGGCCAGACGTTTGCCGAAGCCGAACGGCTGGGGCGGCGACTGGGCCAGTTCGTCGGCGACGCCGTCCGGGCGCTCGGCGCTGCGGACTTCGCGACCTCGGTGCGGCTGGCCGCGGCCAGTGACCTCGTCCCGCTGCCCGGCCGGACGTACCCGACCCCGGCCGAAGCCGAGGCGCGCCTGGCCGAGGCGCGCGCCACGTTCGAGCGGCTCCGGCGCGAGAACGCCGGGCACGGCCCGGTGCGCACCGCCGAATGCGCCGTGTTCGGCGCTGAGGAGGTCGTCGCCCTGGCACGGGCCCAGGCCGACGGCGCGGTCGAAGCGCGCCGACGCCAGTGCAGTCCGGCCGAGGTCCAGGTGCTGCGCGTCGGCGACGCGTGCCTGGTCGGCCTGCCCGGGGAAGTGTTCGTCGAGTACGGGCTGGAAATCAAGAGCCGGGCCGCGCAGCGCAGCTTCGTCATCAACCTGGCCAACGGCGAACTGCAGGGCTACATCGTCACGCCCGAGGCGGAGCGTGCCGGCGGCTACGAAGCGTCGATGAGCATGTTCACTGCCGAGGGTGGTGCGCGAATGGTCGAGAAGGCCTTGGACCTGATCCGGCGCCGGGCGTGACCCGGGCCAACACGCCCGACATCAAGGCCATATCCCTGCCCGCACCACGCCCAAGCCCTTCAACCGCAGTGGCCCGGCCAGTCCCGTGGTCGGCGTTCTCCTGGCGTGTGCCTTCTCGCCACTCCCTGCAAAACAACGACCTGTGCGGGTGAATCAAGCCTCGCGTACGTACGGCCGCGGTGGCTCGGCGCGTCCCGCGCCGAAGCGGGGTGCGTCCGCCGCGGCGGATCCCCGGCCGAGGACCTCGGGCCGGGACGGCCCCGAGCACCCTGCTGCGGTCCCGGAGGTCCCGCGCCACTGCCCGCCACTGCGCACAACCGCGAACGGGCGTATCCTGGCGCCCACTGCACGGTCCTTTTACTCTGTAGATTTACCCGCACAGGTCGACAACAGGAAGACTTTGTCCGCATCACATGATTCCGGCCTACAGCCTATAGCCTATCCACCTACAGCCTCCCTGAGTCCTTGCCTCACCGATTGTGCCAGGCACCGGTCCACGGGTCGAACAGAGGCACCCCAGTGGGGAGAAAATCAACGGTGTTCCGGGTCGCCACCGTCAGGCCGTGTGCTCGTGCGGTCCCGGCGAGCAAGCCGTCGATGGCGGCCACTGGCGTGCCGTTGCGCTCGGCCGCGGCGCTGATCTCAGCCCACGCCTCGACCTCCGGAAACAACAACGGGAGGATCTGGGGCGCGTACAGGTCGCGCAATTCCTGAAGCCACGCCTGCAACTCGTCGCGCCGCGGACCTTCAGGCAGACGCAGAATGCCCTTGGACAGTTCTCCAACCGTCAGGATACTGAAGGCCATGTCCTCCCGCTCCAGCGTGTCCAGCCAGTCGAGCACGGCCGGCTCGGGACGCTGGCGCTTCCACTCCGCAACAACGCAGGTGTCGATCAGGAATCGCACAGGTCGCCCCCCCGCGGCAGAGAACGGTCCCTTTCCAGAGCGACACCATCCAGGTACGGGCCACGCCGGAAGAAGTCCCGCGGCCGCGTGGCATCCGTGACGCGCCGAACGCGCCGAAACTCCTCGGCCGCGATGACGACGACCGCCTCACGGCCCCGGCGCGTGACCGCCTGCGGACCGTTCTCCAGTGCCTGGTTCACCACCTCGCTGAACCGGGCCTTGGCTTCCTGAAGTTGCCACGTATTCGAGTGCACCTGTCGCTCTCCGTGACCTGTGATGCCGTTCTACCATATTCAACTGACTAGCCTGACTAGTCTCTGTGCAACTATACCACGCCGCAGGAGACGCGGCAAGGGAGAGTAGCGGCGCCCTCGTGAAGCGTCAGCGCCCCCCGGCCGGCGGACCGGCCGGTCATACCAAGGTGAAACTGGC
>MHBL01000235.1 GCA_001803235.1 Lentisphaerae bacterium RIFOXYA12_64_32 | reverse complement strand
CCCGCCACTCTGGCCAGCCACCCCCAACTGCACCCGCGACTGACGCATTACACTGCTACCGCAGGGCTGTTTCAAGATTCGTGACCGTCGCGTGCGGTGAGTACCCCCGGCGTGTCCCCACGCCGGGGGGGGGCGGCCTGAGGACAGGCCGCCCCTACTTGGTGTGCGCGGGGGCGTGGCCTTCCGAGACGCGGTGCCAGATCTTGAAACAGCCCTGCTGCTACCGCCGTATGAGTTGTGGCGTGTTTGGTCAGGACCTATATTCGGGGCCGTGGCGCGCAGAACGTCGGCGTGCCTGGCAACCGGGACGCAGGCGGTGTTCAATCACAGGAGTAGGGGGAATGACAGTCGCAGATATCGTCGAGCACTTTCTGTGCCGCGCGGACTGGGTGAACCGCGAGACGACGGTGGACCGTGACGGGTCCTGCTACTGGGCCGGGATTCAGCGGGCGGAGGACGCCGGGCATCCGGTGATCCGAGTCAATCACGGCACGTCGGAGGAACCGGGCATGGTGGCGCTGACCGAGTACATTAATGCGAACCTGCCGGGGCTCCACGCCGAGCACCTGCCGCATGGCAGTACGTTCCGGCTCGTGGGCGCGGAGACTCAGTGACTCAGTGAAAGGGACTGCACTATGAGGACACCGCGCGAGAACATGCTTTCCCTGTATCGGCGGACAGGCTATGACTGGGCCCCCGTGTCGTTCAGCCTGTGCCCGGACATGGAGGCGAAGCGCAAGGCAGCGATGCCGCCGGGCGTCTCGTTCGGCGAGTACTTCGATTACCCGGAGGGGTTCGCCAGCGCCTATGTCCCGGGGCCGAAGCGCATCCCGCGCCAGGATCCGGACTGGCGCAAGTTCTTCACAGAACCGCTTCACGAGACGACCACGTTCAGCGACTATGGGGTTGCCATGGAAGGTGGCCATGCGGGCACGCACCACCTCCGGCGTATGCATCACCCCATGGCGCAGTTCGATTCGCTCGAGCAATTGCAGGCCTATCCCTGGCCGGAATGGGACTGGCAGGACATTGGCCACATGGTGCCCGTGGTCAAAGATGCGCAGGCGAAAGGCCTGCCCGTCCTGGCTGGCATGGGGTGCACGCTGTGGGAGACGTCCTGGTACATTCGTGACATGACGGCACTCATGATGGACATGACGGAAGGCGATGCCAAGGCGGTGTACCTGCTGGACAGGGTCACCGAGGACAGTGCGCGTCGCGCCGCCGCGTTCGCCCGCGCGGGAGCGGACATCATCATGACCGGCGACGACATCGGCATGCAGAAAAGCATCATGATGAGCCTGGACATGTACCGCGAGTGGCTCAAGCCGCGCCTGGCCAAGGTCATTGCGGCTGCCAAGGCCATCAAGCCGGACATTCTGATTCACTACCACAGTTGCGGGTACGTCGAGCCGTACATTGCCGACCTCATGGAAGCGGGTGTGGACATCCTGAACCCGGTACAACCGGAGTGTATGGAGTTCGCCAAGCTGCACGCCGAGTACGGCGACCGGTGGAGTTTCAATGGCACGCTCGGCACGCAGACAACCATGCCGTTCGGCAGCGCGAAAGACGTGCGCGACGTCGTGTTCCGCAATCTCGACACGGCTGGGGCGAAGGGCGGGCTCATGGTCTGCCCGACGCACCTGCTCGAGCCGGAAGTGCCGTGGGAGAACGTCGAGGCGTACGTCAAGGCGTGTCGGGACTACTCGCGCGGGAAGGGGTGAGGTGGCACGCCGCTATGTGGAGTGCGGGGGCAGAGGCCGCCAACAGCGGCCGGCGACCCCGCTTTGGCTCGGCGCGGAGCGCCCCGTCGCCCACGGAGAGAACCCATGACCGCCGACACAACGACGCCAGACACGCAGGCCACGCGCGCCCCGGCTCCGCCGGAAGCCAAAGCGCCGTCGCCGGCCCGCGGTGCGGCGCGGGCCTCTGCCGGCGCACTCCATAGGCCGCCGCCATGGCCACACGCGCCGGTGCACAAGTTGGCAGCCAGCGGCACGTACTTTGTGTCCGCTGGTACGTACAGCAAGGAGCACCACTTCCGCGGTGCGGACCGGATCATCGTGCTCCACCGCGGACTGCTCACCGTGGCGAGGGATGCTGGCTGGCAACTTGAAGCGTGGGCTGTGTTCTCGAACCACTACCACTTCGTAGCTCACTCTCCCGCCGATAAGGAAAACGCCGAAAGCCTGCGCGAGATGCTGGGCTTGCTGCACGAGAAAATGGCGAAGTGGGTTAACCGCTTGGATGGTACGCCGGGGCGCCAGGTCTGGCATAACTTCCGCGAGACGCGACTCACCTACGAGAAGTCGTACCTGGCCCGACTGAATTACGTGCACCATAATGCCGTGAAACACGGCCTGGTGCCCGTCGCGAACCGGTATCCATGGTGTTCGGCAGGATGGTTCGAACAGACGGCACAACCGGCACAGGTGAAGACGATCTACGGTCTCAAGACGGACCGACTCCAAGTCTACGACGCCTATGACGTCGCCCCGGACTGGTGATATGGAGTACGGGGGGGGCAGGGGTTGCGACACGACGACGGCAGGTTCGCGGGCTACGCCCAACCCGGCTCCGCCGGGAGCCAAAGCGGGGTCGCCGGCCGCTGTCGGCGGCCTCTGCCCCCGCACTCCATAGGGCGCCACTGTAGGCCTCACCCCGTCACATCTTCGGCGGGGCGGCTTCGCGGACGGCGGCGCCGTTCTCCTCGCTCAGGATCAGGATCGAGAAGCGGTCGACCATTTCGAGTTCATTCGTGTTCAGCGAGGTGTAGTCGAACCGGCCGCGCAGGTCGGTGTAGCCGTCCTTGTAGAACTTGACCTGACCGTCCTTCATCCGCGCGTAGACCTTGATGTAGACCTTGGCGAGCGACTTTTGCGTCTTCTCCTGCGCAATCCGTAACTGGCCGTAGTTCTCCGTGATCTGGATCCCGAGCGAATGCGGGTAGTAGGCCTGCGTCTTGCGCACCCCGGCGGCCACGATCTCGACCATCACGTTCCGGTCGCGGTAGCGCTCGGGCAGGTCGAGCGTCTTGGACGGCTTGTCCTTGGCCAGTTCGACGGTCGCGGTGTCGTTCGGGCGGATGACGGAGAACTGCCCGGAGACCTCCTGCACGAACGGGTTGCGCGAGAAGAGCAGTTCGACGTCCATGAGGTAGTAGTTGATGACGCAGTTCTCGAGGTTCTGGTACTGGATCTCGATCTTGCGATCCTCGACCTTGAAGTCGAAGCTCGGCTCCGTCGCCGCGAGTTGTGTGTGGACCTGGTTGCGGTCTTCCTTGTCGACGACCTGTGCGCCCTCGCCGCGGATCTCGTCGGCCTGCGCGAGCAGGTCCTGGAAGCGCTTGCGCCAGTGGTCGACCGGGCAGTCACGGTACTTGCGCGCGAGGTCCGCAGCATCCTTCACCTCGCCGCGGTAGAAGGCGAGGTACGTTTTGGCGTAGTCGTACTGAATGGCGGTCGCCAAGCCCTTCGGGTCAACCTTCTCGAAGAACTTCATCGCCTCGTCGACGCGGTCCTGCAGCAGCAGGTAGTCGGTGACCGTGAGCAGGTCGTCGGGCGTGAGCTTCGGGCGATAGGTGAGGTAGGTCAGGAACTGCGTGTACTGCTGGAAGAACGCGGTGTTCAGGATCCGGCGTTTCTGCCCGAGCTGGTACACGCGCGGGGTGACGAGTGGCCAGTACTCCCTGTGCTGGTACGTGTAGCGCGCCACCGGGTCGACGGTCAGCAGCGGCGTGTCGATGTACAGCCCGCACTGGTCCGCGTACGGCGAGTGCTGCAGAAACTCGCGCGCCGCCGGCGTGTCGTTGTGGTAGAGTCCGTATGACCAGAGCGTGTTCTGGTAGACGAACCGCGCCTGCAGCAGGTCGAGCGCCTTGCGGAAGAACGGCTTGTCGCGCATCCGGAACGCGATCAGGTCGAGGTCATGCCGGCCGATGTTGTTCTTGTCCAGGAAGTTGAGCACGTCCTGGTCCGAGCCGTACTGCGAGATGTAGGCCCAGCAGGTCTTGTCGATCTGCGTCAGCTTGTTGACCACATTGAAGGTGAACGGCGCCGTGAACGCGATGAGCTGGTCCTTCTCGGCAACGTGCACTGGCAGGTGCCCGAACTTGCCGGGCGCCGGGAAGTAGAAGAAGTACTCCTGGGTCTGCGTCGAGTACGGCTCGAGCGCGACGTTCTCGCTCTTGCTGTAAGTGCCGTTTGAGACCGGGATCGTGCCCTGCGGAATTTGCAGCAGCGCCTCGACTTTGCGCCGCGCGCTGGTCGGATTGGTCAGCACGACCTGGCAGCCGTAGACGCGGTGTGTCTGGAACTCCTCGGTCACGAACTTGTCGTACTGCTCGTTGCCTTCGTGGCGGTAGCGGTCGTCGAGCGCGAAGAAGTTCTGGCTGACCAGCAGCGTCTGGGCCTTGGCGTCCGGCTGCGCCTCGCGCACTTCCTTGTGGTAGACAATGACCGGGCTGCCCGGCTTGAGCGTGAGCTTGGCTTCGGCGCGGTCCGTCTTGTGCTCGCCCGGCTTGAACGGCAGATCCAGCACGGCCAGGGCGTACATCATCTCGGTGAAATTGCGGCTCGCCTCCGCGACATTCGTCGAGAGGAACGGGCCGTCGCCGTTGTACGCCGCATAGTCGCGCCAGAACGCGTTGACCGCGACCAGGTCCGCGAGTTGCTGCTCGATGGGGAGCCGGTAGTAGTTGTTCTCGACCCATTCCTCCGTCTTGTCGAGCTTGCGGTACAACTGCCGCTGCGCCTTGCGCCGTTCCATGTCGACCTGTTTGTCGGCGCGCTGGCGGAATGCGTCCTTCTTGGCTTCCCTGGCATCGGCAAGTCCGAGGACGGCGTCCTCGTCCCGTGCCTCTTTGCGCTTGGCCTGCTCGGCCTCGGCGCGGTCGGCCATGGGCATGGCCTTGGCGGCAGCGCGCAACTGCGCCATGGGCTTGCCGTTGGCCGCGCCCTTCTCCAGGGCTTCCGCCAGCGCCGGCGCGGGTGCTGTCGCGGCAGGCGCCGCAGCTTCGGCTGGAGCACCGGGTTCGGAAGCGGCGAAATCGCCGCCGCCCCCGTCGCCCACCTCCAGCGCGCTGCCCATGATGGCCGTCTTGAACAGGAGGTTGAGCCAGTCGATGTCGGGCGGGACGAGTTCCCAGAGTTCGCGGACTTCGCGCGTCGTGGCAGGCCCGGCATCGCGCCGGCGCTGTGCCAGGAGAATGCGCTCGACAATGTTCAGCCGCTGGTAGGCCCAGGGCTTGACGTACGCTGACAGGTCCGCGCTGACGAGCCACTGGTCGAGGAACGTCTTGTCCTTCTTGTTCTTCAGGTGCGGCAGGATTGCGGACTTGAAGAACTCCGGGTCTTTCTTGAACAGGAAGAAGCTGAGTTCGTGGCAGGCGTACTTCGAGTACAGCTCCTGCTGCTTCTCCTTGGGCAGGGTCGGCCAGTCGAGGATGAATCCGAACTCGGTCAGGTTCGCGTCGTGGCTCAGGGTCGCGAACAGCCCATAGACCCGGGCGAGCGAGTCGTAGACTTCCATCTTCGCGGTCGTGATGTCGTTGAGCGTGAAGTCGCGGCCGGCAAGTACCGCAGTGGTGTTCTTCTGCTCGGTGTAGTGCTTCTGCGGGTCGAGCGTCGGGCGCATGCGCAGGTCGAGCGGCTTCTCCGGCACGGCGGGCAGTGAGAACTCGCGGTACACCGTGTTCTGCGCGTCGACCGCGAGCACGTGCACCTGCTGGCACGGCCCGAACTTGGTGAGGTCCACAGTCACCACACCGTCCTTGTCCGGCTTCAGGTTCGCCAGGACCACGGACGGGGTGGCCAGGAAGTCGAGGTTGGCGAACGCGCGGGTATCCCCGGCGCCGTCCCCTCCAAACTCCATGCATTTCGCGGTTCCGCCTCGGCTCTCTGCGGCCCGGGATGGCGCCGGCGTACCCGGTGCCTTACCCCATGCCTGGCCGCCCTGCGCTTCCTGCGTGCCGGTCTCCGTCTTGCGGATGTTCCACGGGTTGATGAGCAGGCTTGGCCGCTGCAGCATGTTGCCTGGGAACTTGCCGGCGTACTTGCGTTCCAGTACGTACCGGTATTCGTCGCCGATGTTACGGCCGGACATGTAGGTTGAGACCGGGCGCGGGTACTGACAGACCGTTGGCGCAGGCGCAGGTAGGGAGTCCAGCATGCGGTCAAAGATGGGATAGGCGGGCAGGAACCGGCTCGCGGTCACGTGGACGCGCGCCGTGTCCGTGACGTTCTTCAGAAGAATTCGAAGGGTCTTGCCGCCAGCGTCTTTGGCGACCTCGCCGATCTGGAGGGGTTGCGGATTCCGCACCTCGAGGAAGCGGTCGCGCGAGAGCAGGTAACTGCCTTCCTGGCGGCCCTGCGTAATCCGCACTGGGATTGTTGCGCCGGTGTCTTTCAGGCGCAGGTTGTAGTTGCCGGCGTGCAGGTCGTCGAGGACGAGGAACCCATCACGGAACGACACCTGATCGCGGCAATCGGCGACGAAGGTGCCGCGCCCCGAGTCCGGGCCGCGCACCTCGAGGAACGAGAACGCTTCTGACTTGTCCTGTGGCATCGGCTGCATGAACGGAACCGAGATGGGGGTGCCGGCAAGAGCGTGAACGGCGACAGCCGGCACGCAGCGCGCCTTGGTTTCGTTGAGATCCCAGTCCTTCCGCGTGCCCTCCGGACCAGCGCCCTGCACCGTCACGATATCCGGCAGTGCGCCGAGCCGAATACGCCCCTCGCCATCGGTCTGGAGCGTAACATTGACCGGTCGCCGGAAATCGCGGTGCTTGAACTCCAGCGACACGGGCCGATCCGGCTTGGCCTCGCCGGACTTGCCGCGCAGTTCCAGGACATACTGACCGTCGACGTGGCGCAGGTGCAGGTCCTCGGTCTTCTCCGTCTGGTCGATGGCATTGAGCGTGAACGAGGCAGATGTCTCGAGGGACACCTTCTCGTTCTTGCTCAGGTTCTGAACCTGGCCCTTGAGGGTGAAGGTGATCTGCGCGAGCTTCTCGGGGACCCGGAACTCGTACGTTGACTCGCGGTCGTCAAACAGCTTGAAGTCCTTGAGTTCCTTACGCGTCGAGATGCCTTCCCGGTCCACGGTGTCGATGACCAGCGCAGGTTCCTCCAGAAGCTTGATGTCGACCGGGCAATCATTCACCGTGAGTGCGGGTCGGACCAGCACCTGCGCGTTACGGCCGGCAAGGAGCGACTCGCGGTCTGTGAAGATCCCGGCGCGCAGGGCGTACACTTCCGGCATGTGTTCGAAGTGGTCGAGGGCGGCGACGCCGTCATGGCACAGGACGACCGGCACAGTCGCCTGGGCACTGGCAAACGGGACGGCGATCTCGCCGGACTTGTCCGGGGTGTATTCCTTGCCGCCGAGCCAGACTGTGGCGTCGGAGAGGCGCTTGTTGTCCGAGTCGTAGACGGTGAACACGTGCCCGGCAGCGCCGATGCGCTCCGTGAACGTGAGTCGGCCCTTGCGGATCAGGGCGCGGCTGCTGCGGCCGTTGCCGATCAGTTCGATCACGTACACGCCGGGCTTGGTCAGGTTTGGGAACTCGAACTTCTCGACGTGCCGCTGGATTGGCGTCTGGGTGTAGTTGACGACCTTCTCGTCGTTGGCGACCAGGCCATCCAGGTCGACATCGGTCGAGATCTCCTGGTTCCGTTCGCGGTAGTAGTTCAGCGTGTTGATCTCATAGACCTTCACGATCAGAGTCGGGACGTTCTTCAGCGCCACGTCGAGCGTGACCGGGTCAGCCGGCGCGAGGACTTCCTTGTTGGTCGGCAGGAGTTCGACGTCGATGCGCTCCTTCAGCGCTTGGATCCGATCGCCCGGCAGCAGCGCATACCACTGTTCGAGGTTGCCGACGCTATTGACGATTTTGGTCTCGGCGAAGAGCTGCTTCAGGTAGTTAATCTCGATGTACGGCGTGAACTCTTCGTAGTCCTTGGCCTCGACGAGGAAGTGCGCCAGGAAGTCGCGGACCAGCGGCTCGTCCGTGCCGATCGAGGGCAGGGCGATCTGGCCTGCGAAGTTAGCATTCAGGTCCGCCTGGCTGCCGGCGTTCTCGCGACGTTCGATGTACTTCGGGTTGATGTAGTGCACCCTGCGCGGCAGCTTCAGATACGTCATGAACCGGTCCTTGTCGTAGACGCCCTGGCTGCGGTCCAGGCTCAGACGGTGGAACAGTGCGCTGGTCTTCAACGAGTTGAACGCCGGCGGGAGGCGCGACACGAACGTCCAGAGCCGCTCGAGGTACGCCTGCTTCTCGGCCGGGTCGCGCTGCCAGTCCACGTCTGCGCCCGGCAGGAGCTTGGGCAGCCAGGCGTTGACGAAGTTGCCGTCGTTGAGCAGTTCGGGCATGAGTTTCGCGCACTCTTCCATCTGCGTCAGGAGCAGTTGCGCGTGGATCGGGTGCGAGCCGAACCCGCCGCTGTTCGGGGTGCGCAGGTCGGCGATGACCATTTCGGCCAGCTTCGGGTAGTCCGGGCGTTCGAGCCGGTGCAGCAGGTCGCGCCGCCGGTCGGGATCGAGCCGGGCCGTGACGAGGAACTCGAGCGCGGAGTTCTCGAACCCGTCCAAGTTGCTGAACTCTGACATTGCTCGCTGGGTGAGGGTTTCGCGACTGATGAGCCGGGCATCGAGTTGGGTCGGGAAGCTGGGTTTCTCGTCCATGACCTGCTTCTGGTGATCGAAGCGGAGGTCGAGGCGCTGGCGGATGTGGTCGATGGCCGCCTGCGGGTTGGTCGGGTAGACGAGCAGTGCCTGGCGGTTGCGGATCTCCTCGACGCGCGGCGTGTAGCCGTGTTTGTCGATCCAGGCCTTGAGTAACTCGTCGACCTTGGCGAGTTCGCCGGTGTTTTGGCAGTGCAGGCAGTGGTAGTAGTAGTACTCTTCCGTGCCGGGCATGAGCTGCTTCAGCGGCACGGCGCGGTCCTCGGCGAGGCTGAACTCCTCGATGTACCCGATCTCGTTGGCGCGACACAACGGCAGGACGGCAGCGATGAGCAGGGCGGGAAGTGCAAATCGTCGAGTTGTCATATTGCGGCATCTCCTTTGCCGGTCGGCATTGCGGGTGCGACCGGAATGGTGTTTGCAGGTCGGGAATTCCCCCGTGAAACCGGGGCTAACATACATCCGGAAAGACGTGAGTGCGCGGCGCTTTTTCAAACGCAGGGAATGCGTCTGCGGTTTTCTTGAAGGCGGTGGTTTGGTCCCCAGACCTCACCGCGCCAAGCTCGCAGCCCTGACAACTTGAACTCCCGCGCCCGGCATCCGTGTCACACCATGTGGAGTGCGGCGGCAGAGTCCGGCCCAGGGGGCGGGACGGCGACGCCGCTTTGGCTGTGGTGCGTCGCGCGGGTAACACGTCTCAGCCAAAGCGGTGTCGCGCCGCCCGTGGGACTTGCCCCCGCACTCCATAGGGTCGCTGTCCTTCCCGGCGTCTTCTGCGCGGGTCAGACGGCTGCAGGTGTGGGCGTTCAGGTTGCTCGATACGGTGAAGTCTGGGTCCCGGAGCGCTGTTCCGGCAAGATGACCGTCGGGCGACAGGAACCTATGGCAACATTATGGATGGCAAAATCATGGGTAGAGTGACGGCCGAAGCAATGGCCACACCCCCAGGCGAAAGGCTTCAAGCCGAGTTGTGCGGCCTCGACACATCGGCCGAAGTGGTTGCACGCTTGATGAGAGGGCCGCACCCAGTTGTTCGGAGATCACGCCAGGCCGCGTGGTCACTGGAGGCAGCGACCTTCGCGGAGGTCTTTGAAGCGGATGGCTTTGCCTTCCGGCTTTGGCAGTGCCCCGGGCTCAACGAGTCTGACCTTTGGGGTGACGAGGATTTCGTCGCGGACCTCGTGCGTGATTCGGCGCGCGAGTTTCTCGAGTCCGGCGAAGTCGTCGCTGAACCCCTGCACACGCAGTTCGACATCGAGAACGATCTCATCGACGCCGTTTTCAGTGACGAGCGAGATCAGGTAGTCGTGACCGACTTCCGGGATGCGCATGAGAACGCCTTCGATCTGCATGGGGAAGACGTTGCAGCCGCGGATGATGAACATGTCGTCGCTGCGGCCGACGACGCGGTCGATGCGGCGGTGCGTACGACCGCACGGGCACTGGCCGGGAATGAACCGCGTGAGGTCGCGGGTGCGGTAGCGGACGAGGGGCATGGCGTGACGGTCCAGGGTCGTCAGAATCAGCTCACCCACTTCGCCTTCCGGAACAGGGTCGAGGGTGTCCGTGTCGACGATTTCCGCGATGTAGGCGTCTTCCCAAAGGTGCATCCCGTTCTGGTGTTCGCACTCGAAGGCCACCCCGGGGCCGTTCATTTCGGTCAGGCCGTACGAGTTGAACGCTTTCACCCCGAAGAGTTGTTGGATGCGCTGACGTGTTTCCTCGGTGTGCGGTTCAGCGCCGATCACGAGCAGGCGCAACCTGGTGTCCTTGATCGGGTCCAGTCCGAGTTCACCGAAGACGGCGTGCAACCGGGTCAAGTAGCTCGGGATCGTGTGGATGACGGTCGTACCAAAGTCCTGCATCAGCTTGATTTGGCGGCGGCTGTTGCCCGCACCGGCGGGCACGGTCAGCGCCCCAAGCCGTTCCCCGCCGCACTGGAAACCGAGCCCGCCGGTGAACAGCCCGTACCCGCAGATATTCTGGAACACGTCCGTGTCGCGGGCGCCAACCGCAAACAGGCAGCGAGCCACGAGGTTGGCCCAGGATTGCAGGTCGTGCTGCGTGTGGAAGATGACGGTCGGGTTGCCCGTGGTGCCGCTGGAGCAGTGGAGGCGGATGGTCTGCTGTCTGTCGACACAGAGGAATCCATACGGGAAATGCGACCGCATATCCTCTTTGGTCGTCATCGGCAGGCTGCGGACATCGCTCACCGTCTTGATTGCAGCCGGCGTAATTTTTCCCTCGCGACGGAGCCCGCCGTAGTACGGAGATTTGACGGCCCGACGCAGTGTCTGCTTTAGACGCTTTAGCTGCAACGCTTCCAAGGCCTGCCGGGGCATCGTTTCAAGTTCCGGTTCCCAGTACATGGCGCGTAACTCTCCTCGCTGATATGGCGGGGCGCGCTCCGTTCCGTGCCAAGGTGTGTCGACGCGCTGTCCGCCAGTTTTGAGTGCACATCTCCGAACGCGACGCGTGCCGTTTAAGCATAGCCATCGAAGAATTTTCGGCGAGTCGGATGGCGCAGTTTTCGGAGCGCCTCGACCTGGATCTGCCGTACCCGCTCACTGGTCAGGCTGAAGCGCTGCCCAATCTGCTCGAATGTCAGCGGTGAGTCGTCATTCAGTCCGAAATGAAAGACCAGGACCTCGCGTTCACGTTCGGAGAGCGTATCCAGGCTTTGGCGCACCGCCTCCTGGAAAACTTTCGCGGCGGCCTGTTCGTACGGCGCTTCCGCAGTGTCGTCCAGAAGGACCTGTTCCAGGCGGTTGCCGCTCTCATCATCCACGGTGCTCTGCAGCGAGAGCATCTGCTGCGACATGCGCCGCAGCGCACGGACTTTGGCAACCGGGAGGTTCAGGCGCCCTGCAATCTGCTCGGGAGACGGTTCGCTTCCCAGTTCCTGAAGCAGATCCTCTTCAGTGCCGGCGATCTGTCGCAGAACAGCGATGATGTTGGACGGGATCCGGATGGTGCGGCCGTGTCCCGAGAGCGTTCGGGTGACGGCCTGCCGGATCCAGTAACTGGCGTAGGTGCTGAAGCGGTGGCCGCGTTGGTATTCAAACCTCTCCACGGCTCGCAGAAGCCCGATGTTGCCTTCCTGTATCAGGTCCAGGAACGGCAGGCCGCAGTTCATGTACTTCTTCGCGATGCTGACGACCAAACGCAGGTTGCCCTCAACCATGGCCTTCCGGGCCTCCGCCTGGGCGGCATGCAGTCTTTCCAACTCCTGCCCCCACTGCTCGAACTCGGCCGGCGTCAGGCCCGTCTTAACGCAAGCCTGATGCAGGGGATCCTCGCCGACGTCGGCATTTCGTGCCGAGCGGAGGCGTTTTCGAGTGTTTTCCAATTCGCGCCGCAGAGCCAGAAACTCCTGCATCGCGTCGGTGAAGAAGTCGTCGCGCAGTGGTAGTTGCGCCATGACATTGCCGAACGAACTGCGCAGCAGTTGGACGCTGTCGGGACGGGGGCCAGCGTGCGATTTGCGAATCCTCGCGTCAGCGTCCTTGCCGGCAGCAATTACGGTACGGACGGTTTGGGCAAGGCTTTCACGGTTGCCGAACGCCTTGGTTTCAACGTACCGTCCCAGGTCTTCAACCCGCTCCGGTTCCAGGAGTAGCTGCAACTGGCGGATCAGGATTGGCACGACGGCACACAGGAGGTCGCGGATCGCGATACCCGACTCGGTGTACTGACGGGCATAGTGGATTTCTTCCTCGGGGGTGAGACGCGGCAGGTTGCCTACCTGCTGGAGGTATGCACGCGTCGCCCCGGGGACAGACTCGGAAGTGACGGGGACCTCATCGACCTCGTCGGTGGGGCCGTCGTCCACAGAGAGCCTGTCATGGATGTCGGAATCGGCCAACTGCGAGGTCCTTCTTCATGCTGCGCGTCGGGAACCGGCAAACACCTGCCGCCTTTTCTCCCGGCGCTTTGTCTAACAGTAGGCGTGCCCGGGACGATTGCCAGTGCTGTGGTCCGCAGGCATGGCGGCGGCCTTCGCGGGCAGCCCCAGCGACGGCAGGCACTCCTCCAAGACTTGCTCGATGTGGGGCAGGGGGGTCTGCTCGAACGTGGCCGGGTCCACGGCGACCGTGAGATGCAGACACTCCCGCAACAGTGACGGCAAGTCCAGTAAATGCTCTTCGGCAATGGCTTGGGCGTGTGTGGTGGCTGTCGCCGGGTTGGCAGGCGCGAACACGGTACAGCTATCCGGGACGTCTTCCCGCGAGATGCCAAAGGTGTCGATCTTCTGTGCCAGTGCGACGGTCTCGAGCTTGTCGAATGTCAGGAGTGGCCGAAGGACGATCAGTGGGCATAGCTCGGACACCACCGCGAGGTTTTCCATCGTCTGACTGGCCACCTGGCCGAGGGTGTCGCCGGTGCCGAGGGCGCCTGCACCGGTCGACTGGGCGATCACCGTGGCCAACCGCACCATGAAGCGACGGTACAGGATGGTTCTGAATCGGTCGCGACAACGTTCGCGGATAGCGGTTTGCGCCGGCAGCAGGTTGACCGCCACGAGCCGTCCTGGCGTCTGGTAGTTGTTGAGCACGCGAACCAGTCGGCTGACTTTGGTGATGAGTTCCGGCGGCGTGTAGGGTGCGCTGTGGAAGGTGACGAAGTCGACGTTGCAGCCGCGTTTCATGAGCTGGTAGGCCGCCACGGGCGAATCGATGCCTCCAGAGAGCAGAACCAGGACGCGTCCGCTGACGCCGGATGGAAGCCCCCCGGGGCCTGGGATGTGTTCGTACCAGACAAACGCACGCTTGGCGCGGATCTCGACGTTAACGCACAGATCGGCATTGCGCAGGTCAACCGTGAGTCGCGGGTAGTGGGGCAGGAACCGTTCGGCAAAATACGTTTCCAGCTCAATGCAGGTCATGGGAAATGACTTGTTGTTGCGACGGGCACGCATCCGGTAGCGGATTTGTCCTGGCTCCGGGATGCGCGACGCCACGCTCTGGTAGACGAGGGGAAGACTCTCGGCAATCACCTGTTCAATGGCCGGCAGGTCCGGCGTGACCAGGAATCCGGGAGACGCCGAAGACAGTCCCGTGACGCGCGTCAGTCCCGTGGCGAGAATGTCGCGGTCCGAGCCCTGGAAGATGGTCTTAGGCGGCTGCGGTCGCAGGAAGATTCGACCGCGCTCGCGAATGACCTGTACGGGCCCCAGTTTCTCGAGCGCGCGCCGGATCCCGGAAATGAGGATCGACTCGAATTGAACGCGGTTTCGCCCCTTCATCGCGATTTCATCGTAACGACAGATGGCCGCGTTGTACGGCAGGGCGAGATCCGAAATCTGGTCCATGAGCCCTGTTCCAGGAGGTGACAGTAGCGTGGGCTTGTTATTGGTGTTTGCAGCATATAGTAACGCCCTTGCGGTGAATGTAAATGCACCTCGCAAGGAAACGGGGTACCATAAGGAGGCGACACACGATGGCCATCACTCCGTGCAGGCCGAAATGGAAGGGCACGCTGACCGACCGCGAGCGCTTCAACCGCCAGATGCACTACCAGTCGGTGGACCGATGCTTCAATATGGAGTTCGGGTACTGGAACGAAAACTTCACCGAGTGGGACATCTTCGTCAAGAACGGGATCCGGAACAACGCCGAAGCAGACGTCTTCTTCAACTTTGACCGCATCGGCGGCGTGGGCGGTTGCACTTGGATGCATCCTGTGTTCGAGTCGAAGGTGGTGAGGGAGACGGAGACCACCCGGGTCCTGATGAATGGGGACGGGCTTCTGGCTGAAGTGCCGAAGGACGGGCACGACACCATTCCCCATTACCTGAAGGCATCAATTGTCACTCCGGATGACTGGAAGAAGTGCAAAGCCACGCGTTTCCGCCGCGACGATCCGGCGCGCAAGGTGAACCTTGGGGCGCTGAAGAAGGCTCATCCGCCGACGCGAGACTACCCCTTGGGGGTCCACTGCGGGTCAATGATCGGCACGATCCGCAACATGCTGACGTTCGAAGGCGTCGCGTACGCGATTTACGACTATCCCGAGATGCTGGAAGACATGGTGGAAACCGCCTGCGTCTTGGTGGAGGATTTCCTCGATCAGGTCCTGGGCCAAATCGACTTCGACTACGCCAGCGGGTGGGAGGATATATGCTTCAAGAACGGGCCCATTGTTTCGCTGGACTTCTTCAACAACGTGGTCGTGCCGCGGTACCGACGGATCGGAAAGAAACTGCATGCGCATGGCATTGACCTGTGGTACACCGATTGCGACGGCGACGTCCGGCCGCTGCTGCGGGGGTTCTTGGACACGGGTATCAACTGTCTGTTCCCGTATGAGGTCATGAGTTGCATACATGTTGTCTCGCTGCTGAACGAGTACGGCAAGGACTTGCGGATCATGGGCGGGGTTGACAAGATGGAACTGGGCAAAGGCCCGAAGGCTATCAAGGCGTACCTTGAGTCTCTGGCGCCGGCCGTGGAACGCGGCGGTTACATCCCCTTCTGCGATCACCGATGTCCACCTAACGTCAAACCGGCGGACTATCTGTATTACCTCGACCTCAAGGAGAAGATGTTCGGCCTGCAATGACCGTTTTTCTTGGGAGCGGCCGACGAGCATGTGAACCTGCCAGGAGTCCGCAGCAAAAATGCTCCGGCTCTGGGATCAAAAAGGCGTCAAGCCGGTTTGCAAGCCCGGAAAAATCATATATTGTCTTGAAGTGTCCATGTTCGGAGTGATGCCGCTTCGCACAGCGGTGTGGTGATGTCAAAGACCGGGAACGACCGGCAAGGATGTGAGATGATTCTTACTCTGAAGGAACTGGCGGACTATCTCAAGGTTCACGAACGCACCGTACTGCGGATGCTGAAGAGCGGCCAGATTCAGGGGACGAAAATCGGGGGACAATGGAGGTTCAACGGCAGCCAGATCGACACGCTGTTTTTCCCGGGCCGCCCCGTGCGACCCGACGAAGTTCCGCTGGCTGAGTTTACCCGTGGCCATTTGGGGATCACGTTGAGTCGGGTTATGCGTGCCGACCGTTTGTTGTTCGACCTCAAAGCGACGGACGGCGAGGGCGTGCTCCGTGAGCTTTCGCAGCCGATCCTCACCGCAACACTGGTGCTAGACGGCCAGGACTTCATTACAAAACTTCTTGATCGCGAACGACTTCTGAGCACAGGTATCGGCAATGGGATAGCGATACCGCATCCCAGGGACCCTCTCCCGACACTGCGGGAACCGGCGGTGGTGGTTTTTGGCCGCAGTCTGGCTGGGGTCGATTTCGGGGCGCTGGACAACAGCAAGGTTCATCTCTTCTATCTCCTCTGCTGCCAGAACATTGAACTGCACCTCCACCTGATGGGTCGGCTTGCCCGTTTGCTACGCGACGAAGCATTCCTGGCAGGTTGTCGGACGAGCACGACGTCCGACGAGATTCTGCGGATGGTCCTGGAGCATGAGCGGGCGGACTTTCTGAAGCCCGAGTAGAAACCAGAAAGAACAGTGGGGGCGGGAGTTGTCCGACCGCAGAATCTTGGGCTTTCAAGGCCCTGAAGAAGTACGAACGACACCCAACCGCCGACACCCAACCGCAGCAACTTCATGGGGATCGTGCTCACCCCGCAGTTCCAGTTGCTCTCGCAGCCCTTTCCTTGCGGATGTCGCCTCGGCCCTAGGTCGTTTTGGCGCGATTGTGTGGGTCAGCAGGGCTTTCTCGTGGACTTACTGGAGTTCCGGCAACTCCGGGACGGAGATGGAGCCCGAAGGTTTGGTCACGCCAAACTTGCGCGCCTGACGGACAATCTTCGACTGCTCCGCGGTGTAGCTGCGCACGGTGACATTGACGCGCTGCAAGAGCCCCTGAGTCCCAATCTTCTCAGCGGCCTCTGCAATGACCCTTCGGCTCACCCGGTCCTGCAGTGACACCAAGTCCGTATCCGGCACGGCATCCAGCACGATCGTGAGGATCAGGTTGCCGCCCGACCTTCTTAGATAGATTGAACGCATGGATGCTTCCTGGAATTCACAAAGGATACGGGTTACGAACTCACGCATCGCATTGACCGTGACGTGCAGTTCCCCGTACTCGCTCTGGATCGTCACTCCAGCGCAGCGGCGGCGTGACCGCAGGAACAGCAGCATCAACAGCACAAGGAAGATGAGAACCAGGCCCAGCGCCAGTCCGGCGACGAAACCTTCCTTGATAAACTCGAACTGTTCTTCCCGCCAGATTGCCCGCAGGAACTCCGCAAAGCGGTCAACGTAGTCCATGGAGTTACCTCTGTGAATGCACGTCAGCACTGCTGCGCTGGTTGGTTGTATCCCAATCGGCAACCGGGAGTTCTTCGATGTCTTGCACAAGCACGTCGACGCGGGTCACGCGCTTCCCGGTTGCCTCTTCCACCCGCGAACGAACAACTTCCTGCACGCTGTTGGCAATGTCGGGTATGTGGCTGCCGAACCGGAGAACCAGATGGACTGAGATGCGCACGGTGTCCGCGTCTAGTTCTACGGCGATGCAGTTCTCGGTGGTGTGCTTGCCCACCATTTCCGCGAGCCCGCTGATCGCGCCCCCCACCGCAAAACGCACCACCCCCTCCACCTCCAGGACATACTTTCGCACGATAGCAGCGATCACGTTCTCGGAGATTCGGATGGAGCCGAATTCGGAATCGTCATCGCCATAGAGGCGGGGCGCCCGAACCGGGAAGGGGAAACCCGACGGGCGGTAACCCATCCCCAAGTCTTTTCCCTCTCGACGCATTGTCCGGTCTCCCTTGTTCCATCACGGCGGCAGGGATGGCGCTGCCTGCCACACTCGTCGTCACGCACAGACCATCGGCCTGCGGGGGCAGGCCGGGGTAGCTCCATGGCACGTTGTCATATCCACCGTCGTGTCCCGGCTGTCACGCCTGGGTCCAGTACAATACCCCGAGTCCACAAGAGAATCAATCCTAATTCCGTGTCTGCCAGGGCTGTTTCAAGATCTGGCACCACGTCTCGGAAGGCCACGCCTCTGCGCACACCAAGTAGGGGCGGCCTGTCCTCAGGCCGCCCCCCCCCGGCGTGGGGACACGCCGGGGGTACTCGCCGCACGTGACGGTCACAAATCTTGAAACAGCCCTGCGTGTCTGCTTGTAATGCGTCACGGTGGATTTCGTTCTCTTACGCCCACGCCACGGACCAAAACGCGGTCCGGGAAGCGGGGCTATGTTCAGAAACTCATAGTGGTGCCCGCCGTTTTTCGGCGGTGATCCACTCTCAGGCGCGCAGGTGCCGAACCAGCGCGCTGAGCGCCCACTCGTACCCCGCCGTCCCGAAACCACTGATTTGGCCGACGCACACGGGGGCAATGTGTGACTTGTGTCGGAACTCCTCGCGGGCGTGGATATTGCTGATATGTACCTCCACGGCCGGAATTTCGGTTCCGGCGATAGCATCGCGCAATGCAATGCTGGTGTGCGTGTAGGCTCCGGGATTGATGACGAGCCCGTCGAACGTCCCTGGGGTCTCTCCGATCCACCCGACCAGTTCCCCTTCGCAATTGCTCTGTCGGCAGTCGACCTGCACCCGAAGACGGCGGGCGACCTGCCGTACGAGTTGGGTCACGTCCTCCAATGTCTGGCGGCCGTATATCTCCGGACTGCGGCGGCCCAGAAGCTGCAAGTTGGGCCCGTTCAGAACCAAGATGCGCAGGTCTTTGCTCACGGCTTTCAAGTCTCCACGGATTGGCGACGTGCTGGAACGGTGGCACCGGGTCCAACTCGGACTGATTCTGCGGGTGGGTGTGGACCTGCCCGCGAGTGAACGTCTCACCTTCAGGTACTATATCACGTCAAGGGCAAACCCTGAATGGCGTAGTGCTCGGTCACAGCGGCTGACAATGGAAGTTGCCAGTTGCCGGCTGCCGGCGGGCGGCGGGCGGCGGGCGGCGGGCGGCGCTGAGGCAGCGGGTCAGTGAATCGGGGGTCGCGTGTCAGGCCAGTACGACAGGCGCCCCACCTGTCGTAGCCCCCGGGACGGGTGAGGGCACCCGTCCTACTGGCGGCGGGACGTTCTCCATGGACCCACTCCGCGGCGAGGTCACCCCGATTCACTGGTATGACCCGTTACGCGCTGAGCTCCGCGCAGGTTGAAATGGTCGGTTTCCGGTCTATCATACGTGCCCGACTGGAAGGCCGTTGTCGTAGCAGGCAGTATGGGAAAGTGGCGGCCAGCCGCTCGGTTCTCATCACGCACACGGTCCCCGGTCGGACGGCGGGTGTACACTCCGTCCCCGTCTGTTTGAGGCCCCGAGCCGGGGCTCTGGGCGAGCTGTGGTGGCGTAGACACTCCGAGGGTGACTGGCATGGCGGGTAAGCACACGGTTGAGAAGATCGGCGGGACCTCGATGAGTCAGTTTGGCGAGGTCATGAAGAACGTGATCATCGCGAACCGGAAGGGGGCCGACCTGTACGATCGCGTCTTTGTGGTGTCTGCGTACGGCGGCATCACCAATCTGCTGCTGGAGGACAAGAAGACGGGTGCGCCCGGGGTCTATGGCCATTTCGCCCAGAACAGCAAGGAGTGGCCGGCGGCCCTGGAGAAGGTGCGCAAGCGCATGCTTGATTACAACCG
Organism: Lentisphaerae bacterium RIFOXYA12_64_32; assembly: GCA_001803235.1. Lineage (GTDB taxonomy): Bacteria > Verrucomicrobiota > Lentisphaeria > Oligosphaerales > YB12-FULL-65-16 > YB12-FULL-65-16. The sequence goes on along the minus strand of MHBL01000235.1, from coordinate 13,916 downwards.
GTCGTTCGAGTCGCTCGGCCTCGTCCAGGCCGCGGCCGATGCGTTTGTCAACGAACGCATGGACGGGATTCGTGATTGCCTCAACGACCTCCTCCGGGTGGGATCGTTCGGGCATTTCAAGGAGGATGACTATCTTCCTCCGACGCGCGAGTTCCTGGCCGCGGTCGGCGAGGCCCACAGTGCCTACAACTCGGTGCTGATTCTGCGGCGGCACGGGGTGAACGCGCGGTTCATCGACCTCACCGGCTGGAAGGAGGCCGAGACCTATGGGTTCGACGAGATGATTCTGCGTGCCTTCAAGGACGTGGATTTCAGTTGTGAACTGCCGATCGTCACCGGATACGTCAAGTACGGCGACGGGATCATGACGATCTTCGACCGTGGCTACAGCGAGATCACGTTCAGCAAGGTGGCCGTGCTGACGCAAGCGCGCGAAGGGATCATCCACAAGGAGTATCACCTGTGCACGGGTGACCCGGTGCTGGTGGGCAAGGACCGGGTTAAGGTGATTGGGAATACGAACTTCGATATTGCGGATCAGTTGTCCGACCTGGAGATGGAGGCGATCCATGCCAAAGCGTCGAAGGAGATGGAGAACTGCCGTATCCCGATCCGGGTCAAGAATGCTTTCGAGCCGGAGCATCCGGGCACGCTGATTTCGCACGACTACGTGTCGCCTTTACCGCGGGTGGAGATGATCTGCGGGCGGGACGACCTGTTAGCCATTGAAGTGTTCGACTCGGACATGGTCGGCCAGTGCGGCTACGATTACAAACTAACGAAGAGCCTGTACGAGACCGGCATCAGTTACATTGCCAAGAACACCAACGCCAACACGATCACGCACTACGTACCGGAGAAGTCGAAGAATATTGCGCGTTGCGTTGAGTTGATGAAGGCAACGTTCCCGGTTGCGGAGATCACCATCAAGGAAGTGGCCTTGATCTCGGTGATTGGCAGCAACATGCAGATCCCGGGGTTCCTGTCGCGCTCGGCCAATGCGCTGGCCCGGGAGGGTGTCAACGTTCTTGCCCTGGACCAGTGCATGCGCCAGGTGAACATACAGTTCATCGTCGAGCGCGGCGATTTCGACCGCGCCCAACTTGCGCTGCATCGGGAACTGGTTGAAACCGCGGAGTGACGGGGAGGCTGCCGTCCTGGCGCCACTGCGCCGGGACGGCAGCGACCTGGCATGGCATGCGAAGTTCCGGGCCTGTGGCTGGATGCATCAGCCGCCCTTGCGAATTCGCTCCACACAGGTGATCAGTGCCGCGCAGATGTACTCGTTCAGAGCGTCGTCCATCGCCGGGTGGATGGAGACACAGAACAACCGTGCGGTGATCGCCTCAGAGACTGGCAGCCGCTGCCCCTTTGTGTTCTGGGCCAGGAGCTTGCGCGACAGGTACGCCGGTCGATTCGCCACCACGCAGCAGATGCCGAACTCGTCCGCCATCATCTGCATGATCCTGTCCCGTTTCTCGCCGGCCCACTCCTTGGGAACCAGGCACGTGTAGAGGTAGTAACTGTGTTCGCTGCCCCGCGGTTCGTACGGGGTCGTGACCTCCTTGAGGCCGTCCAGCATTTCGTCGCGGGCCTTGGCCAGGCGGCGGCGCGCGGCGATGAAACCGTCGAGTTTTCCGAGTTGAACGAGGCCGACGGCGGCCTGGACCTTGGTCATGACGTTGGACGTGCCCCACGCCTCGACCGCAGCGCCGTACATGCGCACAGAGCGGCAGAACTTCTCGACCTCGTCATCATCCGTCGTGACCATGCCACCCTCGCCGAGGGTCGTCATGTTTTTCATGGTGTGGAACGAGAACACGGTCATGAGGCCCTTCTTGCCGATCCGGGTGCCCTTGTAGCCGCCACCGCAGGCCCGGGCGGCGTCGCCGATGACCGGAATGGGCCCGTGCTTCTCATGCGGATGGCGTTTGCCGACCGCGATGAGGTCGTCCATGGGCGCCGAGAGCCCGTTCATGTGAACGGGGAAAATGGCGCGGGTACGCGGGGTGATTTTCCGCTCGACGTCGTGGGGATCCAGTTCGAAGGTGCGCGGATCGATGTCGCCCCACACAATCTTGCCGCCGGCGCCGAGGACCGCGAGAGGCGAGGCCTGGTAGTTGACGGCCGGCACGATCACCTCGTCGCCGCGTTTGAGTTTGAGATAGCGCATGGCCATGTCGAGTCCCGGGCCGGCGCTGTTGATGGCCACGGCGTGTTTCGTGCCGCAGTGTCGGGCGAAGGCCTGCTCGAAGTCCGGGATGGGCGGGGCGGAGAAACCGAAGCCCTTCTTGAAGTCCATCGAGTCGCGCATCGCGGCGACGGCGGCGTCTATTTCCTCTTCACCGTAGATGCTGCCAAGCAACGGCTCAGCTCCCCATGGCGGCGTGGGCTTTGGGTGCTTCAGGGCCTTCTGGATGCGCTTGCTGCTCAGCATGGTTGTCCCCTCTCTCGACTGGAGTCTGTCGTGGCCTGGTTTTGGTTCTATGCCGTGCCGGTGTGAATATAGGGGCCGAATTTCCCGCTGCAACGGTGGGACGGACCGTGGGGCGAAAGAGGGATTTGCTTTTACGGCGACCGCACCGTATCGTCTGCAACTTTCGGTGCAGGCGTTGTCTTGGGTGGGAACAGCAGCGGTATGAGCGGCACGGCCAGCGTTTCAGTCATCATTCCGACGTACAACTATGGCGCGTTCGTCGGGCGGGCCATCGAGTCGTGTCTGCGGCAGACACATGCGGACGTTGAGATCATTGTGGTGGACGATGGCTCGACGGATGACACGCCGCAGGTGGTGGCGCAATTTGGGGACCGTATCCGCAGCCTGCGCCAGGACAATGCGGGCGTGTCCGCGGCGCGCAACCGTGGCCTTGAGGCAGCGCGTGGCGCGTTTGTCGCATTCCTTGATGCCGACGACTATCTAACCCCGGACTCCGTGGAACGGCGGCTCAAGGCCCTGCTGCAATCCCCGGATGCTGCGCTCGTGGTGAGCGCCTGGTACGAACAGCGCGATGGCACGGAAGAACGCCGCTGCCGCTCGAAGTTCAAACAGGATGTGGTTTCGGATCGCTTCTCCGAGTGGTTGCTGCGGAAGCAGTTCGGGTTTGCCACGTGTACGGCTATGGCACCCGGTGACCTGGCGCGGCAGTTCCCATTTCCGGCTCACATATCGAATGGCGAGGACATCGCGTACTTTGCAAAGTTGTGTTTTGGCCGCAAGGCTTGTTGGTTGACCCATCCGACCGCGGTGGTGACAAGACACCCGGGCAGCTTGAGGCACGACATAGCGCGCATCCGCCGTCAGGAACTGGCGCTGGTGCAGACGATCTTCGATGACCCCTTCTACGGCGGGGCGCTGGAACCGCTGCGGCGCGAGTTTACGGCGGGGCGGTGTCTGTCGCTGTTTCGCAGCTTGTACCAGGCAGGGGATGGCGTCGCGGCGCGTGGATACTACTTGGAGGCGTTGCGGCAGCGCCCCGCCAGCATTTTGAGACTGGGTTACCTGGGCAAGTTTCTGCGGTTGGCTCTGGGCATGGGGCCGCGCCGACGGGATGGGCATTGAGTCTGATCCCACTGCAAGGCATTGGAACATAGGACAGGGGTGTGCGGTGCAGGACGGATTCCGCGCTGAAGGCACTGGGGTGATCGAACGGTCGGCGTTGGGAATCGGGGTGCGATGGCGACGATGATTCGAGATGCGATGGGAGCGGAAGGCGAGGAGGATGGACATGACCAACATGGCGACGGAGGACCGGGCTGGGAGAGATGTGGTCCGGGAACTGGCAAAGCGGGTTGCGGAGCTTGCACGTTCGGAGGAGAACGCGCGGCGGCTCAAGCGGTGGTGTGACTTCAACACTCGCCGGGAACTGGACCGTCCGCCGGTAATTTGCCATCCCGGCTCCGGCGTTTGGGAGGAACTGCTGCCGCGTGCCGCTTCGGTGGTCGCGAAAGACCCCTGGCTGGCGGGCGTTGAGTACGCGTTTCGCCAACAACTGTTCAAGTGGCATGATGTCGGTGACGACACGGTGATTGTCCCCTGGTACGGCGTGGGGCGGATCATGCGCCTGGAAGGCGACCATCTCTGGGGCGTTCCGGTGCAGCACGTGCACGCGAAGGTCGACACGGGTGGAGTGTCGACCCGCGCCGCCTGGCGCTACGAGCCGCCGCTGCGCGAAGAGTCGGATCTGGAACGCATCAAGCCGCCCAAGTACCGGTACGACGTCGAGGCAACACGGGCCGGCGTAGCGCGGACACAGGAACTGTTGGGCGACATTTTCGAGATCCGGGAAGTGTGCGCCGTGCCCGGGCCCGGGGCGTGGCTCCACGGTTGGGCGACCGAACTGCGCGGCGTCGAGCAGCTCCTGTTCGATCTGATGGACCGGCCCGAGTGGGTGCACCGGCTCATGCGCACACTCATGGAGGGCTTCCTCGGTGTGATGGACCAGTTCGAACAGGCGCGGGTGCTGACACCCAACAACCATGGCATCATGGCCTGTGACGATCTGCCGCAGAAGGACTTCGACCCGAAGCGCGTGCGCATCAAGGATCTGTGGGGGCGCGGCGAAAGCCAGGAGTTCCAAGCCGTCGGCCCGGTGCAGTACGAGGAGTTCCTGCTGCGCTACCAGATTCCGATCCTCCAGCGGTTCGGCATCACCTACTACGGTTGCTGCGAGGACCTGACCAACAAGATAGACCTGGTCCTGTCGATCCCGAACCTGCGCCGGTTCGTGTGTTCGGCCTGGACGAACCTGGGCAAGGTGGCCGAGGCCGTGGGGCGGAAAACCACCCTCGAGTGGCGCCAGAAGGCGTCCGATGTGGTGTTCCCCAAAGACTTGTCCGGCGTGAAGTTACACCTCGATAGCGGACTGCGCTCCGCCCGTGGCTGCAACGTCATGATCGTGCTGCAGGAACTGGAGACCGTTGCGGGGCATCAACGCCGGCTCGCGGACTGGGCGGCAATGGCGAAGGACGTCGGGGCGCGGTGCGCCGGATAGGCAACGCACAGGGGAGAGCGCGGAACGAGGCTGTACAAGGGAGGGAATGTCGCCTCGCGGAATGCTCGATGCCCCTCCCCAGTGGTTTGACGCACCATCATGGCTGGAACTGTTCGACGTTTGTCCAGGGCAGGTAGGTCGTCACGATGGCGTTGGGCGCATGGATACGGCTGGACAGGTTGGATGCGGCCGGTCGCGCCGCCTGCGAGTTGCGGAATTCGCAGTGCTGGCGGTGTGGGTCTATGTTAGCCGTCAGGGTTCTTTCATGTGACATGCGAATCGGGAGGAAAATACCATGCCCGAGATGACATCACGTGAGCGGTTTCAATGTATGTGCGCGCATCGGGACGCGGACCGGGTGCCGATCATTGACGGCCCGTGGGGGGCGACGATCGAGCGTTGGCAACGCGAGGGCATGCCCAAGGACGCGAATTACGTCGACTTTTTCGGGCTCGATAAGGTGGCTGGCATTGGGGTGGACACCAGTCCGCGCTACCCGGCGCGCACGATCGAGGAGACGGACGAGTACCGGATCTACACCTCGCCGTGGGGCGTCACCTTCAAGAACTGGAAGCATGCCGCCTCGACCCCGGAATACCTTGACTTCACCGTGACGAATCCGGACCAGTGGCGCGACGCCAAGGCGCGCATGACGCCGACCCGCGACCGCGTGGACTGGGAGTCGCTCAAGAAGAACTATCCGGTGTGGCGCGAGAAGGGGCACTGGATCGTGGCGAACGGCTGGTTTGGTTTCGATATCACGCACTCATGGTTTGTCGGCACCGAGCGGGTGCTCATGGCCCTGATCGAGGAACCGGAGTGGTGCCGGGAGATGTTCGAGCACGAACTGGACATGAATATCGCCTTGTTCGACATGATCTGGGACGCCGGCTACACCTTCGACTGTTTCCGCTGGCCGGACGACATGGGCTACAAGCTGAACCAGTTCTTCTCGTTGCGCGTGTACCGCGACGTCCTGAAGCCGGTCCACAAGCGTGCCGTGGAGTGGGCACACCGCAAGGGTATCCCTGCCCATCTCCACTCGTGCGGAGACGTCCGACCGTTGGTCCCTGAACTGGTGGAAATCGGGATTGACGGCTTGAACCCGCTCGAGGTGAAGGCCGGAATGGACCCGTTGGCACTGAAACGAGACTACGGCGACCGGTTGCTGCTGCACGGCGGGATCAACGCGTTACTGTACGAAAGCTTGGACGCCATCGAGGCGGAGATGCGCCGCCTCGTGCCCACGCTGAAGCAAAACGGCGGCTACATCCTCTCCTCGGATCACTCCGTGCCGTCAAGCATGAGCATGGAGAACTTCCGGCGTTTCGTGCAACTCGGAAAGGAACTGGGGGGGTACTGAGAGTGGGTGAGTGGGTGAGCGGGTGAGCGGGTGAGGCCCCGGGGTGTGCCTGGGTGGTGCGAAAAGCGGTGTTTGTGCTTGATTTTCCGGTTGTGGACGGGTAAAGCAATAAGCAGCTGTTGGGTTGTGTCAATCCTGGTGCAGCCGGGGCGTTACGACGTGCCTCGCGCTGAGTCAGGCAAGGTTCGGAAACAAGGAAAAGGGAGACTGACATGCCTGCTCCGATCGCTCTGCAACTGTACAGTGTGCGCGAGATCGCCAAGAACGACTATGCGGGAACGGTGAAGAAGGTCGCCGACATGGGATACGTTGGGGTCGAGCCCGCAGGATTCCCGGGCTCGAACGTCGATGAGGCTGTGAAGATCTACAAGGACCTGGGCCTGACGGTATGCAGTGCGCACTTACCCATGCCGATCGGCGCGAGCAAGAACGAGGCGTTGGACATTGCCGCCAAGTTGGGGTGCAAACGGATGGTCAGTGGCTTCGGGCCGGACGCGTTTGCCACCAAGGAGAAGATCAAGGAGACCTGCGCAAAGTTCAACGAAGCCGGTGCCAACGCCAAGGCGGCGGGGCGGCAATTCGGGATTCACAATCACTGGTGGGAGTACATCGAGATCGAGGGTGAGTACGTCTACAAGCAGATGATGCAGCAGTTGAGCAAGGATGTGTTTTTCGAGGTTGACTGCTACTGGGTAAAGACGGGTGGGCCAGACCCAGCCGCCGTCATCAAGGAAGTCGGGAAGCGTGCACCGTTGCTGCACATCAAGGACGGCCCGTGCAAGAAGGGTGAACCCATGACGGCGGTCGGCGACGGGATCGTCGACTGGGCGTCGGTGGTGAAGGCCGGCACTGGTACCGCGGAGTGGATGATCGTCGAACTGGACTCCTGCAAGACCGACATGATGGAAGCGGTCCGCAAGAGCTACAACTACCTCGTGGGCAAGAACCTTGCCCGGGGTAACAAGTAGTTTTAGAACGGGTGTGTTTTCGGAGGGCTGCCGGCGACATGCCGGCAGCCCTTTTTCTGTCTCTCGCTGTCGATGCCGTTCGTGAGCGCGGGCACCATGCGGGCGCGTGCCCCCTCCTCCCTTTTCCCCGTCCGCCGCCGGCGGACGGGGAAAAGGGAGGAGGGGGGGGCTACGTTTGGCGGGCGAACCCGATTCACCCGTGGCACAAGGCCACGGGGGTTTCACACATGGGCCTGCACACCGTCGTCCCACCCGCGACTCCCATATTACTCGCGGCGGGGATGTTCGCGTTGCGGCGCCACCCCGGATGGGCGCAAGGCGAGTGTGCCGTTCGCCGATAGCTGCGGTCCGGCACAGGGCAGGGAGCGCCAGGGCCCAACAGCCGCCATCCTCTCGACGACGTCCTGGGACCACTCCTTGCTGATCGGCGGCGCGGCGTACAACATGAAATTCAACCGTTCGCTGTTCGCCACGCGCGAGTCGTTCGAGAGATTGCACGATGTGGCGATCGCGTTTCTGCAGCGTGGCGGATTCGAGACCCAGATCAACGTGGTCGACACCGACGTGTTGCGCCGCGCCAAGCAGAACCCGGCCGAATACCGCGACCTGGGGGTGCGCATCGGCGGTTACACGGACTATTTTGTGAGGTTGTCGCCCGAAATGCAGGACGAAGTGATCATGCGCACGGAGTTTGCCAGGCTGTGACGGGGGTCGGGTGTCTAGGGGCGAGGGGCGCCGGTGATGAGTGTTCAGTGTTCGGTGTTCGGTGTTGAGGGACGCCTCCCCCTCGACACTCGACACCCGTCCCACAAACCACGGAGTCTGAACCAACGATCGACAAACTGGAACAGGTGTCAAACGGAGACCAGGACTTGACAGCATAGGAGACGTTGGCGGGGCGGCCATCGGGATGTCCGACACCTCGACCACGCGTCCGTCTTGTCCGTTGAGTCCGTTCCCCTGAAGTCACCCCCGGCATTCGGGTTGACAGTGCAAAGGAGACCCACATGCAGTTTCTTCCGGTTCCGCAAGAGGTGTGCGTCGGTGACGGATCGAGTGTCCAGGTGACCGCCAAGTTGCGGGCGGCGGTGGCCAAGGCGCTGGAGACGCGCGAATCAGCGGCACCGGTGCGACTGAAGATTGAACCCGCGGAGATCGAGGACTTGCCTGGCCTGCCGCCGACGTGCGTGGGGCAGGCGTACGTCCTCGACGCGACGGCCAAGACGATCACGATCACGGCGGGTGGCGCGGCGGGCCTCTTTTACGGTCTGCAGACGCTGGTGCAGTTGGTGGACCAGACGCAGGACGGGACTTCACTGCCGGCGGTGAGCATCGTGGACTACCCGGCGCTGCAGTGGCGCGGGCTGCAGTACGACCTGGCGCGGCGCATGGTGTACCGGCACGAGCACATGAAGGACGTGATCCGGCACATGGCAGCGCTGAAGCTGAACATGCTGCACCTCTACCTCGAAGGCCGGTTTTCCTTCCCCTCACATCCCGAGTTGCATCAGCCCGGTTGGATGACTCCGGCCGAGGCGCGCGATCTGTGCGCGTTCGCCAAGGCGCACCACGTCGTGCTGGTGCCGGAGGTGAACTGCCTCGGTCACATGGAACAGATCCTGCACGTCGACCCGAACAAGCATTTGCGCGAGGATCCCGCCGACTCGTACATGATCTGCCCGTCGAATCCGCAGAGTCTGCCGTTTGTGCTCGCCCTTGTCGATGACCTGGTGGACGCGTTCGATACGCCGTACATCCATATCGGCATGGACGAGGTGCCGAAGTTGGGCTTTTGCTCGGCGTGCCGGGCGCGACTGCAGAAGGACGGGCATCCCGGGAAGATGCTGGCGGAGCACATCAACGCGATTGCCGCGCACCTGCGCCAGCGCGGGCGTCGCAGCCTGATGTGGGGGGACATGCTGCTGGACTCGATGCAGTTCCCCGGCGCGCACGCCGCCAACGGCGGGGTCACCGGTTGGGGCAGCTTGAACTACACCGCCAAGGCCCTCGAGTGGCTGGACCGCGACGTGGTGATCTGCGACTGGCAGTATGCGCACTTCTCGCCCGACGAGATGGACTACCTGCGCGCACTGGGGTTCGACCTGATGCCGGCGATCGATTCGGACGAGCGCGGTTGCCCGTGGGGGCCGGTCCGCGGCATTGACTTCCACATCCGCAATTTCTTCGATGCTGCCAAGGAGAGCGGCGCCATTGGCGCGTTCACGACCACCTGGAGCCTGCACATGGGTGAGGTGTTCAACAACCGCTGGCTCGACTTTGCGAAGTCCGCGGAGACCATGTGGAGTCGGCACAGCTACGAGTCGGAAGAGTTTGGGCAGCGATTCTGTTCGTTGTTCTTCGGCATGGACGAGGCGCTGATTCCGTATCTGGACACAGGCATTAAGATCGACGTGCTGCCGAACTCGATGCGGTTGGTGCCGTACCTGCTGAAGTTGGACCAGCCGTGGCGGATTTTCGGACCGCCGCAGTGGGGCAGTGACCCCATCAAGCCCCTGGGCAGTCCGGCGCAGTTGATCGCCGCCAAGGAGCAGTACCTGGTGCAATGGCGCAAGACGGTGAAGTGCGCATCACGGCGGGCGCACCTTCTCGACGCCATGGACGTGCCACTGCGCGTCGACATTCTTGCCATGCGCATGTTTCATCTGCGCGCCAGCATCGCAGGCATCTACAGCCACGCGGAGAAACACGCCGGCGAACCGCTGGTCCAGGCCTGGTGCCGTGACGCGCTGCTGACCGGAATCGACGGACTGATGCGGGACGCGGAGTGCCTGCGCCGCCGGTTTGCCTGCCTGTACGAAACGTTTGGCAACGACGGCGAGGACGTGGTGAAATCGGAGCGGTTCCTCGTTGTCTTGCAGGGGATGCGTGAGAAATTGGCCACGGCGGAGAAATTGCCGCCAAAGGCCGATTGGTGCCCGGCAGAACTGGCATGATTCCGTTGGCGGTCTATCTTGTCGCAGGGGCACGGGCACGGGAGCGGGTCGACGCATTTGGGTTGGGTCGGCTTTGCACGTGCTTGCCTGAGATGGCGGGGACTCTTCGAAGGGCATGAGCGTCATGCGGTATGACGTCGAATACGGCAAGGGAACGCTGTCGCTGGACGTTCCGGAGGAGCGGGTCATCGGGACGATGGGGCCGCGGCGTGTCCGGGCTGTCCCGGATGTCTTGGCGGCTACGCGGCGCGCCTTGGAAGAGCCGTTGGGGACGCGGCCGCTGGGCGAACTTCTCGCTGGCAAACGCAGCGCGCTGATCGTGACGGTGGATCATACCCGGCCTTCGCCCCAGGCACTTGTCCAGCCCGTTCTGGACGCTTGCGCGCGCCTCGGTGTGAAACCCACGATTATCATCGCGACCGGGCGGCACCGGCCGATGACAGAACGCGAGTTGCGCCGGCACCTTGGACCGAGGATTCTCCGAGCCTGTCCCGTCCTTCAGCACGACCCGTTTGATGAGCGTGGCATGGTCGATTGCGGCGTGACGTCCCGCGGCACGCCCATTCGGGTAAATGGCGAATTGTTCCGACATGAGGTGGTCATCGGTTGTGGCATCGTGGAGCCGTCCTATCTGGCGGGTTGGTCGGGGGGGCGGAAACTGCTGATGCCGGGACTGGCGCACCACGAGTCGATCGACAACAACCACTTCTACATTACCCACCTTGATACCCGTATGGGGCGTCTGACCGGAAATCCGGTCAGCGAGGATGCTGCCGAGTTCGCCGCCAAGCTGCCCTTCCATCTCATCGTCTACTCTGTCAGCGGCCCCAACGACGAGGTCACGGAGGTCGTGGCCGGGCATCCGGTCAAGGCGCACGTGCACGCCTGCCTGAGGTCGGAACGGATCTACCGGGTGCGGCCCCGACTGGCCGACATCGTCATTTCCTCGGCCGGAGGACATCCCTACGACTGCGACCTGGTGCAGGGGAAGAAGGCGATCATCCCGGCCGCGGAATGCGTCAAGCGCAACGGCGTGATCATCCTGTGCTCCGCCTGCCCGGACGGCCTGGGAGCGGAGAAGACGTTCATCGACTGGCTCCGCACCAAGACCCCAACCGACGTCGTGCGGGACGCGCAGGACCGAAAGCTGTTCAGTCTCGGAGCGCACGGCGCCAACATCCTGGCCCGTCCCATTGTGGACAAGAACGCGAACGTGATCATGGTGACACGTCCGGAGGTGGCGCAGTTGCTGCAAGGCAGCTACGTGACACCGCTGACGCGACTGACGGACGCGTGGCGGCTGGCCAACCTGATCACGGGCAAGGATTCCAGCGTCTTGTTTATCCGCAAGGCGCGCCGCCTCATCGTGAATTAGGGCTATGTACTTGACTCAACCTACCACTACCTGTAGGTACGCTGGACCCCGCCGCCTCGTGCGGCAGGTGAACAGGTTCAACGGCTAACGACGCTGCGCACCTCTTTTCCTCCCCGCCCGGCCGCCGAGCGCGAGTACCGCGAGTTGGCGCTGTTCGCAGAGTCCCGGTAGCTCGGGGGCGGAGACGTAAGGCAATCCGCCGCGGCGGACCGCTTTGCCGAATGGCCCGAGGATTTCGCTTCACGGGCCAGGCCTTACGGGGAGTCGGTTCGCCTACAGCAACCTGGCAGCTTCGCGCCGGATCGCCGTTGGCAGGCTGCTTTGCTCCAGCCATTGGCTCACGGCTTCGCGGGTCAGGTTCGGCTGCTTCATGAGACTGCGCCACTGCGCCAGCGTCGCGGCGTCCGAGGCGGGGACGCGGCCGACGGCGAAGCCGACGATGGCGCTGTACCGTGCCGCATCGTCGGGGAGCGCGCGCAACCAGTTCGCCGCGGATTCCGGGTCTTTGCGCGTCCACTGCAGCGCCACGTCGCTAAGCACCGTCTGGCGTTGAGTGCCGGCCGGGAATTGCTCGGCCCAGGCCGCTGCGGCGGCAGGATCGCGCCGCGCCCAGTTGATGGCTACCGTTTCCGTAGCGGAGTCACGGGTGCCCGACGCCGGGACCTGGCGCAGAAGCGAGATTGCCATAGCCGGGTCGGTGTTCGCCAGGTCGGTGGCAGCCGCGGTCAATAACTGGATCCGCGTGGCCTCATCGGGCAACCGTGCCACGAAGTCCAGCGCGGCGGACGTGTCCTTCGTGACCCAGGCCCTGACGATGGAGTTCAGCGCCGCGGAGAGCGTCGATGCATCCAGGTTCTGCGTTGCCCAACTGGCCGCTCCGGCCGGATCGGTGCTGGCCCAGCGCCAGACCGCTTGAAGCGTGGCGCTCTGGCGACGTGCACCCGCCGGCATGGCCGCCAGCGCGTCCAGTGCCGCCTGTCGGTCCGTGACGATCCATGGGGGGATGACGGCCTGCAGGAACAGGTCGCGGAGGTCGCCTTCCGGCAGTCGTTGGCAGTAGGCGACCGCCGCACCGATGTCGCGCGCCGCCCAGGTCCGAGCGATCAGGTCCAGCGGCAGCGTGCTGGAGCCGGTATCCGCCAGTTCGCGCGCCCAGTCCAAGGCGGCGGGCAGGTCGGAGTTGGCCCATGTTGAAGCGATCGTGCTGAGGGCCTGCTGACGCAGGGCGACGTCCTCCATCTGCGTGGCCCACGCCGCCGCAGCCGGGGCGTCGACCTGGGCCCAACTGCGGAACACCGTGGCCAGGGCCATGTTGCGGCTGAAGTCCACCGAGTCGCCGCGTGTGCTGTCGATGTGCATCTCGTTCGGGAGCTGCATCGCGAACTGCACGGCGCTCTCGGGTGCATGCTTCGCCAGTTCTGAGAGGTATGTCAGTAAAACCGTTCGGCGGTCCCGGGGATCGGTGAGATCGTCGAGAACACTCTGCACGTCGGCAAAGTCCCCGTCCTCAAGCGCTGCCAGAACGGTTCCGATACGAGTCAGGAGCTGTGCACGGTCGCCAGGTGCGGCCTCGGCGAGTTGACGCCGCAGCGCCGCCAGTGTTTCTGCGGTTGGGGCAGAGTCCGTCGCCAGGTGAGGGTGCGTCGGCTCGTCCGGCATGGACACGCGACCGGAGGTGCGGCGTGTTGTGTCCCACCGTTCCGGAGACGGCGAGGGCGCTGATCCGGGACGGCCCAGGCGCGAGTCAGGGACGTGGACGGGCGTTGGCGCGTCTGTCGGTCGCCGCCGATGGCCCGCTGTCTCTCTCTCGTCTGCGGCCGCGGCGCCAAGAGCCTGGCCTGAGGGGAAAGCTCGCTGCCACACCAGGAGAGCAGCAAAGCAGCCTACCGCCACGGTGGCCAGAATCAGGAGTTGCCACGGTCTTGGTTGCATTGGCCGGTATCTCTCCGCGGGGCACATCAGATCGCCGAGTCTGCACACGACCCCGTCACCGTCACATGTAATCTAGTGCCGGTGGGCGAAAATGGCGGCCCGCCGGCACTAGTGCTCGGTCGCCAGAAGTCACCCCGCAATTACGCGCAATGGTCCGCACCTTCCCAGGCGAGACGCCAAGCCGTTGACGATGCCCCCCCCAGAAATCGCCTGTCCCCTCCGCATCCTCCGCATCGTCCCCTCCGCATCCCTCCGCACCTTCAGAGACAAAGACCAGAGACAAAGATTTGAGACAAAGATTTGAGACAAAGACCAGAGACAAAGATTTGATTT
>MHBL01000234.1 GCA_001803235.1 Lentisphaerae bacterium RIFOXYA12_64_32 | reverse complement strand
GACCGAGCCGGTCCCGCCACTTTGGCGAGCCCCCCCCAGCCCAGCACCCGCCACTGACGCTTCACAAGCCGCATCATGCGTCACGGGCGGAGGGTGGGAATGCGGGGAATGAGTGGTCGGTGTTTATGTCCAATACCGAATGCTGAATGCCGTAGTCCAGACGCCTCCCCCGAGCCGTCACTTGGTCGGCGGTGTGTTTGTTGCCGTGCCGACGGCTTTCTCTACCCGATCGAAACGTTTCATCACGTCTTCGTATCGCGGCGTGAGTGTGGCCAGCGTGCTCTGGGTGTCTTTTACCGCCAGATGCAAGGCATCCAGGCTGGCGCGGACTTGGCCAATCTCCCGTTCCCAGTCACGGACGATGGGGCGGACTCTTGAGCGCAGGACCACCTCAACCGCGTCGTTCGGACAGTCCGGGATGGGGTAAAGACCGTTGCCAGGGAAATTGCGTGGGAACGGGTAGACCGTCAGCGGGATGTGACTCAGTTCAGCCTGCACAAGAGCGTCCATCCGCATGCCGGCGAGCATCTGCTCCCGTTCGGTCAGAATGCTGATCTGGCCGTTGATGTCGCGCAATTTCTGCTCGAGGGCCGCCAGGCGTCCACCGTACTCGGCGGCCGTTTCGGATCGGCTCCTGAGGAACTCGCGGCGGGCTTCGTATTTCCCGCCGAGGTGGAGCACGTTCAGCCACTCGGTGTGCTCCGGACTCGGCTCGCCGATAACCACCACGTCAGCGTCGAGTTCCTTCACTGCCCTCTTGTCTTGAAACAGGACGGTCCCAGGGCTGGTGGTGACGTAGGGTTCGAGGTCGTCATCCTTGAGGGTTGTTTCGAAGCGGTTGAACCGTTCCGTGATGTGTGCGAGGATCGCGTCGGCTTGTGCCTTGCGGACCAGGGCCTCCCGCCGTTTGCGGTAGAGTTGGTCGGTGGCGGCCTCGCCGCCGCCGGCTTCCTCGCGCCAGTCCTTCGCCAACGACTTGCTGCGCGAGGTCGAGATCTTGTCAACATACCGGTACACCGGTTGCGTGACGACTTGGCCCATGCCGGGGCCATTCTGGACGATCGCCTGTTGGACCTGCACGGTGTAGCGGTACTGCACGGTGCTGTCGAAGCGCACGGCGGCGGCGGCCGCATACAGCGCCAGGGTGTGTGACTCGTTGAACCCGATGCGCCGCGACAGGTCCTGCGCTTCGCTCACGGCATCGGAGCCGCGCCGTAACAACGTGTCCCGCAAGTCGTTGCGTGCCTTGAAGTCCTCGGCTCGGGCGTCGTAGCGCTGATCGTTGAACACCACGACCAGCCAGCCGTCGTATTCGGGATGGCGCGATGCGAAGACAATCCGGCCGCTGGCCAACCGGGTACGGATTTGTCGCTGCTGGAAAAGCTCGGCGCCCTTGGCGGCCGTGACCATGCAGGCGCCTTCGGCTGCCACGGCGGCAATTCCCGTCCCGAACGGACACACGGCCAGGAGCAGGGCGAAGACCGGGCACAGCCGCCGCCACGACACACAGCGCAGGTTCACGGTTGCCGCGGTTGGCTCAAACGGTACAAGGTTGGCGTTCATGGCAATGCCCTCGTCAGATTCTGTGTGGTGCGCGCCGGGAGGTCGTCTCGGCGACAGCCCAGGCTCTGGCACGGTTCTCTGACCTGTGCGGGCGAATCGAGCATCGCGGGGAGCGGGTCGGCGGGCCATGGTGGGACAGAGCGCGAAGTGGCTCGGCGCGTCCCGCGCCGAAGCAGGGTGCTCGGGCCGGTCCCCGGCCGAGAGTCTCGGGCCGGGACGGCCCGAGGGCACTCTGCCGCGGTCCCGGAGGTCCCGCGCCACTGCCGCTCAGTGCGTTGCCTCCGGTGCCGAACCGGCGCGAATGTGTCCATAGCGACACCCACGGTGGGGCCCTTTCTCGGGTGGTTTTCCCGCACGGGTCGCGGTTTCTCCGCTTGCGATGCCCAGTGCCACCAACGTCTCCCGGCATTAACTTACCCGGGTTTCGTGAATATGTCATCCTTGCTCGCTATGGTTGACGCGAAAGGCCGCAAATGTATTCGAAACGCATCGCGCCGTACGGATCGTGGGAATCGCCCTTCTCGGCGGGCATGGTTGCGGCCGGAGGGACTCGCTATTCGGACCTGGTGACAGACGGGGACACGGTCTGCTGGATCGAGAGCCGGCCGCGTGACGCCGGGCGTTGCGTGGTGGTCATGCGGGCGCCGAACGGCCGGATCGCCGATATCACACCCCAAGGGTTTCAGGCCCGGACGCGCGTCCATGAGTATGGCGGCGGTGCCCTCGCCCTGAGTGAGGGCGAAGTCTTTTTCACCAACTTCACCGACCAGCAGGTATACCGTCACCGGCCCGGTGAAGCGCCGCGGCGCGTGACCGTGAATCCGTCGGGACGCTACGCAGACCTGGTCGTGGACCGGCGCCGTGGACGTCTTGTCTGCGTGCGGGAGGAGCATGACGCGCGCAGCGGCGAGGTCCGCAACACGCTGGAGAGCGTCGGGCTTGACGACGGCCGTGAACGCACTTTGGTGGCGGGGTGCGACTTCTGCTCCTCGCCTCGAATGAACGCCGACGGAACGCGCCTGGCGTGGCTGACATGGAGCCATCCGCAGATGCCATGGGATGGCACGGAACTGTGGGTGGGCGAACTGCGCGATGACACACTGGTCAACCCCGAGCGCGTGGCGGGCGGACCGGATGAATCTGTCTTCCAGCCGGAGTGGGCGCCGGACGGGTGTCTGTACTTCGTCGCTGACCGCACCAACTGGTGGAACCTCTATGAGTGGAACGGCCGCGAGGCCCGTGCCGTGTGTCCGTCATGCTGTGAGTTTGGCCTGGCCCAGTGGGGTCTCGGCATGTCGACCTATGCGTTGATGGGAGACCCGGCTTCGCTCAGAAGCTATGCCGTGGCAAGCGGGGGACGGGGACCGAGCGTCGGGGGGGGCGGCTTCGCTCAGAAGCTATGCCGTGGCGAGCGAGGGTCGAGGGCAGGGGGAGGTGAAGAGCGCAGTCCGCAACGTGCCGGATGCGCTGCCCAAGCGGTGTGCGCGTACAACGAACAGGGCTGGTGGAAACTGGGGCTCGTCGACTTGAAAACGGGCCGGCTCGAGTCCGTGCCGGGCCCATTCTCCAGCATCAGCAGCGTGCGGCGCACCGGCGCGGTTGTGTACTTCATCGCCAGCGGACCGGGCACCCCCGCCTGCGTGGCACGGCTCGATCCGGGTTCCCGCCGTGTTGACATCGTGAGCCAGGATTCGGGCACTGTGCTGGTGCCAGAGGCCATTTCGCAGCCGGAATCGATCGAGATCCCGACCGGCGAGGCCGAGCCGGCGCAGGCCTTCTACTACCCGCCGACCAGTGCGGAGTTCGCGGGACCGCCCGGCGAGAAGCCGCTGCTCATCGTCAAGAGCCACGGCGGCCCCACCGGCGCGGCCACCGCCACCCTCTCCCTGGACACGCAGTTCTGGACCAGTCGCGGCTTCGCAGTCGTCGACGTCAACTACCGCGGCAGCACAGGTTTCGGGCGCCGCTTCCGGAACGCGCTGCGCGACCGGTGGGGCGTGGTGGACGTCGAAGACTGCGTCCATGCCGCCCAGTTGCTGGCTGAGCGCGGTTGCGTGGATGCACAGCGCCTCATCATCCGCGGCGGCAGTGCGGGTGGCTACACCACGCTTTGCGCCCTGACGTTCACCCAGGCGTTCAAGGCGGGCGCCAGCTACTACGGGGTCAGCGATTGTGAGGCCCTGGCCCGCGACACGCACAAGTTCGAGTCGCGGTACCTCGACCGCCTCATCGGCCCGTATCCCGAGCGGGCGGCCCTGTACCGCGAGCGCTCGCCGATCCACTTTCCGGAACGTCTCTCCTGCCCGCTGATTCTGTTCCAGGGCCTGGAGGACCGCATCGTGCCGCCGAACCAGTCCGAGATGATGTACGAGGCGCTGAAACGAAAGGGCATCCCGGTCGTCTATCTGGCGTTCGAAGGCGAACAACACGGGTTTCGAAAGGCAGAAACCATCGTGCGTTCGCTCGAGGCGGAACTGGCGTTCTACGGTGCCGTATTCCGGTTCGCCGTCATGGGCCCGGCGCAGGGCGTCGATATCACCAATCTGCGCGACGAGTGGTTCGCCGTGGTTGACGAACAGAACCAGCCGCGCGGTCTGGCGTTGCGATCCGTGTGCCACGGCAGTCCAGAACTGATCCACCGCACCGTGCACGTCGTCGTCTTCGGCCGCGACGGCCGGTTGCTGCTCCAAAAACGCTCCCTGAACAAGGACATTCAGCCAGGCCGCTGGGACACGGCCGTTGGCGGCCACGTCGCCGTGGGCGAGACCCCCGAACAGGCTGTGCGGCGCGAACTCAACGAGGAACTTGGCGTCACGGCGCCGGCTGCGCTGGAATTCCTGTTCGAGACTCGCACCCGCAACTCCATCGAGTCGGAGAACGCCACCGTGTTCCGACTGACCTGCGACGGCCCGTTCCATCCCCCGGCGGACGAGGTCGACGAAGTGCGGTTCTGGACCGCAGCGGAACTGCGTGCTGCCCTGGGAACGGGTCAACTCACTCCCAGCCTGGAAAGCGAACTCGAACGCCTGTTCACCCTCGGCCTGCTGCCGGCGTGAACCGGGCCGAATGGTCCGGGCGTTATCCGATATCGAGCAAGACCTTCAGAACCCCCGGCCGGGCGGCGTGCGCGAAGCCGGCCAGGGCGTCACGGAGCGGATACCGGCCGGCGATCAGACGCTCCAGAGGCATATCGGGGAATTCGGTCATGACTCGGAGCGCATCGCGGAACTGTCCGCAACGGGAACCGATGATCGTCAGCTCATTCACGACCAGGGGCGCCAGGTTCAACGGCTCGCCTGCAGCCACCGTGGTCTTGAGCACAACCGTGCCGCGCGGGCGGCATATGGCCAGGGCCTGCCGGATGCCGAGAGCGCTGCCGGTCGCCTCGACCACCAGGTCTGGTTGCGGCGCGACCGCGTCGATCTGAGCGGCCGTCTTGATCTTGCGCCACACCGCCACCGCCAGTTTCTCGGGATGATGGCCGACCAGGGTGACGTCATCGAGTGCGGTGCTGAGCACCCAGGCGCAGAGGATGCCGAGGCGACCGTCGCCGAGAATGACGGCGCGTTCCGAACCGGTCAAACGCACCTGCTCGAGAATCTCGCACGCCGCGGCGAGCGGTTCGACGAGGACGGCGCGGTCGTTGCCGATGGCGGCGGGAACCGGAATCAGGTTCGCCGTAGGCAGCAGGCAATAGTCGGCCATGCAGCCGTCGTGATTCACGATCCCCAGTGTGGTGCGGTGCGGGCAATGCCGTCCGAGTTCGCGTCGGCACCAGTCGCAGGTGCCGCACGCCGCGTTGATCTCGCCCACCACGCGTTTGCCTAGCAGCGCGCGGTCTTCGCACGGGTCGACGACACCGACAAATTCGTGGCCTAGCACGCCGCGGAATCCGGAGTAACCGCGCGTGATCTCCATATCGGTCTTGCAGATCCCCACGGTGCTCACGCGGATTCGGGCCCAGCCCGGTTTGGCGTTCGGTTCGGGGTAGGCGGCGTCCAGCCGTAACTGACCGTCAAACACGACCGCACGCATGATTCGCCCTTTCTGTCTTTCTTGTGTAGGGGGGGGCGTGGGTTGACGTTAGCCGATGCCCCCTGTCTGGACGAGAAGATAGCGGCGGGATGTGTCTTGGCAAGAACCATCCTGTCAAATGGGCGGTGACATGCGGTGGTGCGTCATGGAAAGGTGGGGCTACCGTCGACGTTACGGTTGGTGGTGCCTGCCGGACGAAGTGGTCGGACCGTCTCGATCCGCCGGCCGGGGGGCGCTGACGCATTACCAGGTACGAACTCCGCGCCTTGACGGGGCTCTCTTTCGTGCATAGATTTGACGGCAGCGGGTTCCACCCCGGCGCCGGCTGGCGCTTCGAGGGGAAAGACATGGTGGAGCCGATGGACGTACGCCACGGGGAGTTCGAATGCGCGCGATCGTCTCCATACACTCGTATCGCGGCGGCACGGGGAAGTCCAATACCGTCGCCAACGTGGCCGCTCTGCTCGCCCAACGCGGGCGTCGCGTGGGCGTTGCGGACACCGATATTCAGTCGCCGGGCATTCACACCATTTTCGGTCTGCGGGAAACGGACATTTCCCGGTCGCTCAATGACTACCTGTGGGGCAACTGTCCGGTGCGGGACGCGGCGTATGACGTCACCCCGGCTCCGTGCGCGGCCGGCGGGGGTAAGGTCTTCCTGCTGCCTGCCAGCATCAGGGCGGGCGACATCGTGCGCATTCTGCAGGACGGCTACGATGTCTCGCTGCTCAACACCGGGTTTACAGAGCTGTCCGCCGCGTTGTCCCTCGACTACCTGCTGATCGATACCCATCCCGGCCTCAGCGAAGAAACACTGCTCTCCATCGCCATTTCCGACCGGCTGGTCGTCCTGCTGCGGCCGGACGAGCAGGATTATCAGGGCACCTCCGTGACGTTGAAGGTGGCGGAACGGTTGGCGGTGCCCTCGTTGGGACTGATGGTGAACAAAGCGCCGGGAACCATCCTGAACGACAAACTGCGCGCCTCGCTGGAAACGAACTACGGCCATCCGGTGTGGGCCATGGCCCCGCATTCGGATGCGCTCATGCTGGTCGGCAGTGCGCGGCTCTTCGGGCTGGAAGCACCGAACGACCCGGTGACCCGAGCTTGGCAGGCCTTGGCCGATCGGCTTGAGACCCCGTAGTTCCCGTTCATCAACAGACACCATCGTGACGCTCCGAACCGTGACTGTGCAATCGCTTTGAATGCAACGACAAATGAAAGAATGCGTTGGCGTCCCGTGCTGCTGACCGTAGGCGGCGGCGCGCTGTATGGCATCTGCAATCACGTTCTGGGAGCCATCAGCCTGCCGGGTTCAGCGGTCATCACGGTGCGCCCCCAGATCCTGTTCCCTCAGCTGGTCGGGTTGCTTGGCGGTCCCTGGGCAGGGCTGCTTGCTGGTGGCTTCGGCAACCTGCTGGGTGACATTCTGAACGGTCATGGCGGGACGTACTGGAACTGGTGCATTGCCAACGGCATGTTGGGGGGAATGACGGGCTGGCTGCGGTTCCGGGCGGGGCAGACCATCTCGACCATCGCGGCGTTCAGCCGTTTCTTCCTCGCGCTGCTGGGCATCCATACCATCGCCCTTCTGTTTGCCTGCACGACCCACTTCGCGATCTTTTCCGGAACCACTCTGCGCGAGACGCTGCTCGATTGGTGTCTGCCCGCAATTCTGAGTAATGTGCTGCTGACATTCCTGCTCCTGCCGGCAGTCCTCCTCGTCCTGAAGTACCTTCAACCCACCCTGGAGGTCGGGCTGGGGCTGTTGATGCTGTACGTGTTGGTCGGTTGCATGGTGGCGGCTGGTGTCACCGGGGCCGCTGCCTTGACCTGGACAATGGGGAACGCATCGGAACTGCGCGCGGTCGACGCGGAGACACTGGTCCGTTTGCGGGAACGGGTCACGCTCGATCTGTTCCGCATCACGGGGGCCGCCGCACTGCTGCTCGTCGTTGTCGGGTTCTTCGCCTCGCTGCGCATCGCCTACGCCATCCTCACTCCGATCCGCAGTATCATGAAGGCCGTGGACGGGTTGCGGCGCGGCGAGCCCTGGCGCCGCGAAACCCTGGACCCGGTGGCTTCCCGCCAGGACGAACTGGGCACGATGGCTCGTCTGCTCCAGGACATGGGCGACCAGGTCCGAGACCGGGAGACGGAACTCACTCGCCAGTTGGAGGTGCTGCGCCGTGAGGCGGACAGCAAGGAGGTGCATCGGCGAGTCGCCGAGATTGCCGAGAGTGACTACTTCAAGTCCCTGCAGGCGCAGGCGGCTGAACTGAGGAGAAAACGCCATGAGTCGCGCTGACCTTCGTTCAGTGCTGAAGTCACTCTCCAGCGACGCGGACGCCGCACCGCGGCGTCAGGACGAGACGCCCCTCGAAACCGCCTTGGGACCCACGCTCACGCGCGGCCCGGACGGGACCTGGCAACTGGATGTCGGTTCCATCATCCTGTTCGCCGGGATTGAGTGTGTTGTGGAACCGCTCCTGCGTGACTTGGATGACGCCTGTTTCCGGGGGAATTCCGACGTCATGGTCGAGTGCCGCGTCGATGAACAGTTGACCCCCGCGTTGTACCGGCTTGGCGTGCGCACGGTCTGTTTCTATGCGCCCTTCGAAGCTCTGGAGACGTTCCCGACGGAACACGCGGCCATCGGCAACCAGATCCGCTACATCTTTAACGCTTTGCAGGGTGAACGGTGGGGTGGCGAGCTCTTCCCCGCATGGCCGGACGCCAAGCCGCGCTCCCGCCCGGCGACCGGACGGCTCCTGTTCCCGTTCCACCGCTCCAGTCTCCGCGCCTACTGCTACTATCTCGTCGAGTTCAACGACGCCGGACACTTCCTGCGCCTGACGCTGGAGGAAGCCGACAACAACCGTTTGCACCTGCGCCAGTTGCCGCACCAGATCGTCGGACGAATCGACCTGGTCGAGACCCAGGTGGACATCCACCGCGCCATCCAGTCTGTGACCATCGGCATCCGCAACGCCTCCCGGGCTCTGCAGTTCTCCCACACTGAGACGGAAACCCAGATCCCGGACTATTTCCGGATGCTCCGGACTGCCGGCCTGGAGCGTCTGCGTGCTATCTCCTTCGAGTGGGAAAGCGCCGAACAGGGCCGGCTGCTGTCGAGGAACAGCGAGTGGTTCGACGCCATGGCGCGATGCTTTTTTACCCTCCCGGATCGGCCCATTGTCGAACGCCTTCTCGCCGGCGAGCGCGTGGCGTTCGTGTCTGGAGAGCATTTCGTGTTTGCAGAGACCGCGCAACGCCACCGCCACCTCACCCTGAGTCTCGGGAGACCGCGCCGGCTGGCAACCCTGGACGATTGCCTGGCAGCCATGCCGATGCTGGCGCGCCTGCCTGCCGCCCGGCCGACGGTTCTGCGGGGCGTACATATCGTGCTGATCCACCACCTCACCGCCGAGACCATCGGCCTGGTCGCCGCCTTCGACCGGCTGGGGGTTGCCTCGCAGCACACCTTGTTTGTCAAGTATGCCGGCAGCCCGCCCCCCCATCTTCTCGACATCATCCTTTCGCTGCCGGCGGAAACGTTCCGTTTCTACGGCCTTCAGCATTTTGGGGACCCGCAGAGTGTCGCCGGCGGTTACCAGTTGTCGGACGACTACTCAGCGCTCGACGACTGGGGGCAGGTCGCGGCGCACTTCAGGGCGAACCGGCTCTCGTTTCTGGATGCGATGCGCTTTGCCGCCGGGTACCTGTTCCTGCGCCAAGCCATGCAGTGCCGCCTGGCAAACGCGCCCCTCTTGTTGGTTGAGGACGGCGGTTACATCGCCCCGATCGTGAACCGCCTCGTGCTGGAGGGGCGTTCGCTCGGCGACGCACTGGCAAGTTTCGCCTGCTCACCCGCACCGCAATTGCCGGAACCGGAACTGCGCCAAGGCTTGGGCGACTGGCTGAGGCCGTTCTTTCTCGGCAGTGTCGAGCATACGCGGAACGGCTTTGACGCGCTGATGCAGGTGCAGGACGAACGCGGCCGTCTGGCATTCCCGGCGGCAACCATCGCGATCTCAGACTACAAAGTCAACCGGGAATCGCAGGAGGTGGCGGAGTCCTGCCTGAACGCCGTCGAGAACGTCCTCTACGGAATGGGGCGTACTTTGAACCAGCGGACCGCACTCGTCCTCGGGTCCTGCGGCGCCATCGGCCGTTGTGCCTCGGACCTGCTGCTCCGGCGCCTGGGGCGGGATCGGTTCGCAGGCGTCGACCGGACCGTCCCGGCGGGGGCGCCGCTGGAGAAGGAGGGCGGACGCCATTGGCACGCCCTGGAGGAACTCCCGCCGGAGACATGGCGCGACATGGACTTCGTATTCGGAGTCATTGGTCAGTCCATCCTCACTCCCGATTACATTGAGCGCTGGGTCATGGAGGCACGGCACGAACACCTGTATGTCGTCAGCGGATCCACCAAGACCGTCGAGTTCACGCACTTGTTGGATTGGCTGCAGGCGTGTCACGCTCAGCCGAGTTTCCGGATCGGGCCTTTCGCAGCGCATCTGAAGCTTGATCCCATTCGCGATCCGCGCTTTCTCTCAGATCAGGGAATCGTCGTTTCCATCGAGATGCAAGCGAATGGGGCACCGCCAATCGTGCGCCGGCTCTACCTCCTCGCCCATCTGATGCCCGTCAATTTCCTCTACTACGGGGTCCCCAGTGAGGTCATGGATTGCGTTATGACCCAACTTGCCCAGGTCGCCGCAGGCCTGTCTGAACAGCGCGGGCAACTCCCCGCACGGGTCTTGGCGGTGGACCACGAAATCCAGCTCTCTGCGCAGTTGGAGAGCGGGACGCCGCTCTTCCATTGCCGCTGACACTGAAAAGGGACAAAAGGCGACCCGCTCCGCGCCGCCCGACGGCAAGGGGGGAATTGCGCGGTTGGCCGCAGTCCCTTCCGCCCCCAGAGATACGTGCCGCGGTCGTCCTGTAATGCGTCAGCGCCCCCCGGGCGCCGGCCCGCCCGGTCATACCAAGCTGAAACTGGCCACCACGCTTCCGGAGCTCGCGAGGACGCGGGCGCTCCAAGTCAGACCCCGTGCCAGACCCTGGAGCGCCCGCGTCCTCGCGGGCTCCGGGCTCCTTCAGTTTCATGGGAGCGCCCCCGGCCGGCGGACCGGCCGGGGGCGCTGACGCATTACTTCACTGCCGTGTCACCGGCTTGCATTCGTCAGCCGGTTCACATATCTTCTTTTGTTTGATCAAGGAGGAGGGAGCGCATCCCTCTCCGGTGCACGAGGGCTGGGTCAACCGGGAGAAGCGGAACATGAAGAAGCTGGCCGTGTTCGGTGGTCCCCGTACGGTTCCGGAAGGCATGGTAAAGTCGTGGCCGCCGCTGAGCAAGGACGACCGCAAGGCGGTCATGTCCGTGTTCGACTCCAATATCCTGCACGGGACCGGGGCGCCGAATGCCGTGGCCCTGCAGAAGGAGTTTGCCGCGTACATCGGCTGCAAGTACTGCCTGGTCACCAACAGTGGCACGTCGGCGCTGCACATGGCCGTCGCCTCGCTCGGCATCGGCCCGGGCGATGAGGTGATCGTGCCGGCCTTCACCTACTGGTCGACCGCCGCCGCCGTCCTGCACCACAACGCCATTCCGATCTTCGTCGACATCGAACCGGACGCGTTCTGCATTGACCCGAAGCTGATCGAACCGGCCATCACGAAACGGACCAAGGCCATCCTGCCGGTGCACATTCACGGCATGCCCTGCAACATGGGCCCGATCATGAAGCTGGCAAAGAAACACAAACTCCTCGTGATCGGCGATGCGTGCCAGGCGCACGGCGCCAAGAGCGATGGCAAAATGGTCGGGAATATCGAAGACACGTGCGGGTTCAGCACGAACCGCTCCAAGAACCTGTCCAGCGGCGAGGGCGGGTTGTTTACCACCAATAACGAGAATGCGTACCGGGTCGCCAGCATGCTGCGCGAGTTTGGCGAGGTCGTGGTGCATGGCGAGGACCGCGAGTACAACGCCTACGGCATGGGCTGGATGTACCGCGCCCACGAGTTCGTCAATGCATTCTGCCGCTCTCAGCTCAAGCACTTGCCGGAGAACAACGCCAAGCGCAAGGAGTTTGCCGAGTTCCTCACCGCATCGCTGGACGACATTCCTGGGCTCAAGGGCCCCTACACGCCGCCGCGCCGCGAACCGGTGTACTTCAGCTACATCGTGCGGTTCTGCCCCGACGAACTCGGCCTGGATGTGCCGATGGGTAAGTACAAGGCCGCCGTCCAGAAGGCGCTGGCCGCCGAGGGCATCGGCACCGGCCAGTGGCAACGCGTCCCGGTTCCCGCCCAGTCGGTGTTCAAGGACATGCAGGGCTACGGCAAGGGCTGCCCGTGGAACTGCAAACACTACGGCCGCAAGTTCAAGTACCGCGGCGAAGACTATCCGCGCACCATCAAGTTCATCGCCGAGCACGCCTACCTGAGTGCCGTGCACCCGCCCAACACCATGAAGCTGATGAAGCTGTATGTTGAAGGCTTCAAGAAGGTCATGAGCCAGCCCGAGGCCATCCTGAAGCTGATCGCAGAGGCCGACAAGCAGGCGAAGAAGTGACCCCGGGGAAGGGGTGCGGGGTTCAGGGCAGATGCGTTCAGGGTTCAGGAAAACCGTTCCCCCTGAACCCTGACACCCAACCCCAATACCCGCTCCTCATCCCTGAACTCCTGAACTCTTGAACCTCTGAACGCCGCGGAGTCCCCATGAAAATCGGTATCATGCTCATGTCTGATCGCGGCCCGGACGGTCAACCCACCGATTGGCGCCAGGCCCTGGCGCGGTGGAAGGAACACGGGCTCGAAGCCGTGGATGTGTTCGACGTCATGCTCCAGCGGGTCGGCGAAACCGTGCCCGGTATCAAGCGGCTGCTGGAAGACCTCGGGCTGGAACCGAGTATTTTCTGCGTCCCGACCGACCTGATTTCGCCGGACCTGCAAGCCCGTACGACCTCGCTGGACACGGTACGGCGTGGCATCGAGGCCTGTCACACGCTCGGCATCGTGCAGCTCTTCAGTCACGGCGGTCAGCACAACAATCAGGGCGAGGAAGCGCTGTTGCGCTACGTGGATGGTCTGCAGCAGGCGGCAGACCTGGCCGCTGCCGCCGGCCTCACGTTCAGCATCGAAAACGCCGGGAAACTGTGCCACACGGACGTCGAGATCGACCGTTGCATTCGGCTCGTGAACCGGCCGAACATGATGGCCACCCTCGACGGGGGCAACTTCATTCTCGCCGGCAGCGACCCGCACCAGGCGGCGGAGCGGCTGGCGGGCCGGGTAGCGCACGTTCACGTCAAATCGTTCGTCCCCGACCCGACACGCACACCGCGTCCGTTCCGCTACTGCCCGACGGGTCAGGGCCGCCCGGACTATCGGTTCATCCGCGACACGCTCAGGGCGGGAGGCTTCGACGGCTGCATGTCGTTCGAGCCCGAGGGTGGCTTCGATTCCCAATGGGAGCACAGTCTGGATGTGCTCACAGGCATCGTCAACGAGGCACGGTGACGTGACGACGAGCGGGCAAGAGTGGCGGCGGCGAGGGTCGGCGCTTCTGACGGCCCTTCATCGAAGCGTCGGAGCAAGATTGTTTCTCCTCGTTTCGACCTCGCTGCTGCTGGTGCTCGCCTTCGTCGGGTACCTCAACGTACGCATGAATCAGAAGAACCTCGAGGATGCTACGCTGGAGAGCGCGGAGCGGGTGAGTGACGTGATCAAACGCTCGACGGCTTACCACATGATGCGCAACGACCGCGAGGCGCTCTACCACACGATCAAGACGATGGCGAACGAGCCGGGAATGCTTGGGGTTCAGATCTTCAACCAGGAAGGGCGGATCAGTTTTTCGACGGATCCGAACGAAGTGGGACGGTTCGTCGATACGTCCGCCGAGGCGTGTTACGGGTGCCACGCACAGTCGAAGCCGCTCGTCCATCTCACCCGACCCGACCGTTTTCGGATCTACAAGAGTGGCAACGAGCGTGTCTTGGGGATCATCAATCCGATCGGCAACGAGCGGGCCTGTTCTGAGGCCGACTGCCATGCCCACCCCGCGGAACAGAAGATTCTCGGGGTTCTCGGCACGAAACTTTCGCTTAAGGCCGCGGACGATCATTTGCGAAAGAGCAACCGGAAGCTCGTCGGGACGATCCTCCTCGGTGTCTTGGCGGTGATTCTGCTGACCGGGGTCTTCACCTGGAGAGTGATTCACCGCCCGGTCGAACGCCTGCGCGAGGCCACCGAGCGTGTCCGTGCCGGCGAACTCGGCTACGAGATTGCAGTGACCTCCAGCGACCAGATCGCGGAACTCGAGCAGTCGTTCAATGAAATGAGCCGCCAGATTCGCGAAGCGCATGAGGAATTGACAACGTGGAATCGGCGCCTAGAGGAGCGCGTCCGGCAGAAGACCGCCGAGCTCTCTCTGGCCCACGATCAGATGCTTCAAGCGGAGAAACTCGCATCGCTCGGGAAACTCGCCGCCGTGGTGGCTCACGAGATCAACAACCCGCTGTCCGGGATCCTCTCGTACGCGAAACTGATGCGTCGTTGGATCGAACGGGGCGATGATCTCAAGCCACATGCCGCAGATATGAAAGAGCAGCTCCTGTTAATCGAATCGGAGAGCCGGCGGTGCGGAAACCTGGTCCGGGACCTGCTCTCGTTCGCTCGTTTGACGCCGATGAACGTGCAACCGATGGACGTGAACTCCATCATTGACCGCTGCGTGCGGTTGGTGGAGCACAGGCTCGACCTCTCCAGCATCAACCTCGACCTCCAACTCGCTCCCGAGCCGGTCCCGATCGAGGCCGATCCGGCGCAGGTTGAGCAGTTGCTGTTGGCCCTGATCATAAATGCCGTCGAGGCCATGCCGCGGGAGGGAGGTGTCTTGCGCGTGACCACAACCGCGCTTCCCGGAGGAAACGAGGCACAGGTTACCATCGCGGACAACGGGGCCGGAATTCCCGAAGAGATCCTGTCGGTGCTCTTCGAACCGTTCGTTTCGACGAAGGAAGCGAACGGGGGCGTCGGGCTCGGCCTGGCGATCAGTCGCAGAATCGTGGAACGCCACGGAGGACGGATCGACGTGAATTCGGAGCCAGGGCGCGGAACGATTTTCACGATCACGCTTCCGGTGCGGCATCGCGCCGAGGTGACCGAGTCCATGATGCAGGCAGTCTGACGACCGCAGGAGGTTTGCTGTGAACAAAGGACGGATTCTGATCGTCGACGACGAACTCAGCGTCCGCGATTCGCTGGCGCGCTGGTTCCGCGAGGATGGGTACGAGACCGGCCTCGCCGAAGACGCGACCGAAGCGCTGCGGAGGATGGCCGAGGCGAAGTGGGACCTTGCCCTCGTCGACATCAAGATGCGCGGGACCGACGGGATCGAACTGCAGCGGCGTCTCGCAGCGATCAATCCCGATCTGGTCGTGATCATCATGACCGGTTACGCGTCAGTCGAGACCGCCGTGACGGCGCTGAAGAACGGCGCCTACGACTACGTCACCAAGCCCCTCGATCCCGAGGACATTTCGCACTGCATCGCGAATGCGCTCGGGCACAAGAAGGCGAAGGCGGATGTTGAACGTATGAAGGTGACGATCTCCGAGGTGGCCCAGGCACCCCTTCTCGTCGGCCGCAGTCCCGCGATGCGGAAGGTGCTCGACGCCATTGAGACGGTAGGGCCAACGGACGCGACCGTCATCATCGTCGGGGAAAGCGGCACAGGCAAAGAGCTGGTGGCCCGCGCGATTCATGCGGCGAGCCCGCGCCGGTTCGAGCCGATGGTGACGATTCATTGCGGCGCACTCACCGAAACGCTTCTCGAAAGCGAGCTCTTCGGGCACGAGAAGGGCGCGTTCACCGGAGCCCAGTACCGGAAAAAGGGCAAGTTCGAACTCGGAGACGGGGGAACCGTGTTCCTCGACGAGATCGCCGACATCTCGCTCAAGACTCAGACGGATCTTTTGCGCGTGCTCCAGGAGCACGAGATCACACGTGTCGGCGGGCACCAACCGATCAAGGTCGACTTCCGATGCATTGCGGCCAGCAACCGGGACCTGAAGGAACTGATCGAGGCGGGACGATTCCGCCCGGACCTCTACTACCGGCTGAACGTGTTCACGATCGAACTCCCGCCGGTTCGGGAACGCCGCGAGGACATCCCGCTCCTCGTCAGCAGTTTTGTCGAAAAATACTCGCTCTCGATGAACCGCCGCATCGCGCGCGTCACCCCCGCCGCCATGGCGCTACTCCAGCAGCGCGACTGGCCCGGCAACGTGCGCGAGTTGGAGAACGCAGTGGAGCGGGCCATGGTCATTGCGAAGGGCGACGAACTCGACGAATCCCATTTCTCGGTTCCGGCCCGTGAAACGGTGGCCGTCGGTGGCGCGCGAACCCTCCAAGACATCGAGCGGAACCACATCCTGGCCGTTGTCGATGCCTGCCAGGGAAATCAAACCAGAGCCGCGAAGATTCTCGAGATCGATCGAGTGACTCTCCACAACAAGCTGAAACAGTACGGCTGGTCACGGGACCGGTACGAAAAACAATGAGACGGGTCCGACTTCTCCCAGTCGGTGGGGCCGCGCTCGATCTCCTCGATCGCCTTTCCGGTGCTATCGAGGACGAGATCGGCGTAACGTGCCGCGTCGATGGGGTCGCCGACCTCGACCCCGGGTTCGCTCTGCATCCCGGGCGACGTCAGTTCCATTCGTCGCGGATCGTCGAGCGACTCGTCCCGGGGCCGTCCGACCATGTCCTCGGCATTACGCCGGTTGATCTCTATATTCCGATTCTCACGTTCGTTTTCGGCGAGGCAGAGACCGGCGGACGCCGCGGTCTCGTCTCGTACTGCCGGTTGCGTCAGGATTTCTATGGACTGCTTCCCGACGCCGCGCTCCTCGAAGAACGCCTGCTCAAAGAGGCGCTTCACGAGATCGGGCACATGATGTCCCTGCATCACTGCGACGACTACCATTGCGTGATGGCTTCCTCGCATGCGGTCGAATGGATCGACGTGAAGTCGGTGACGTTCTGCGATCGATGCAAGGCTCTGCGGAAGCGAGCCGAGGCCATCACGCCTGGGGCCAGCAGCGCCAGATGACGCCATTTTCAACGATTCTCCCCGAAGACCACATTGCGCCCGACGGCACCATCCCGCCCCCCCTTGCAGTCGAGTCTGGAACTGAGAGCAACGGGGCGCTGTGCGTTGCGTGCTGGCCGTCCGACACAAGGCGCCTCCGTGACTAGGCCGGTTATCCTGCCTGCCCCAGCGCCGCCGCCACTGTGTGGGACAACTCCGCACGGTCGAACGGCTTCTGCACGAACGCGAGCATTCCCTCTTCCAGGATCTGTTGCGCCTCGCCGGCGAGGCTGTGTCCGGACGCGAGGATCGCCTTGACCTTGGGATTGATCCGGCGCATGGCCACAAAGGTATCCCGCCCGCCCATGCCGGGCATGACCATGTCGAGGACCACCAGATCCACGTGCGCCCAGGACTGTTCGTAGTAGCCGATCGCCGCATCGCCGCTCTCGCAAACCGTGACCTTGTAGCCGAGGCTGTGGAGCATGTCGGAAACAAGGTCGCGGACGATCGCCTCGTCGTCCACCACCAGGATGCGGGCTTCGCCCCGGACAGGAGCGGCCACGGCGTCCACGCGCAGCGCAGGATCCGGCTTCTCCAGCAAAGGCAGACAGACGAAGAAGGTCGTTCCCTTTCCGACCTGGCTCTCCGCCCGAATCGTACCCCGGTGATTCTTCACCGCCCCGTGGACGGCTGCCAGGCCAAGCCCCGTGCCCTTGCCCTGCTCCTTCGTGGTGAAGAACGGCTCGAAAAGGTGCTTTTGAGTCTCGTCGCTCATGCCCGTTCCAGTATCGGTCACGCCGATCTGCAGGTAGCGCCCCGCCTGAAGTTCCGGGTCGGCGGGGTCAGCGCACAGGTCCACAATCGCCGTCGAGAACCGGAGCGTGCCGCCGCTCGGCATGGCGTCGCGGGCGTTCACGGCCAGGTTCAGAAACGCATTCTGGAGCTGCGTCGGGTCGCCGAGCACCACGTGCGGACTGGCATCGAGATGCTGGTGGATGGCGATCCGCTTGTCCAGGCTGTGCTCCAGAAACATGACAACCTCGCCGATGATCTTGTGAACATCGACGGGAACCGACAGGTACTTGCCCTTACGGGAAAACGCCAGGAGCTGTTTGGTCAGGTCGGCCGCGCGCGTGGCCGCCGCCTTGATATTCCGGGCGTACCGCTCCAGGACCGGGTCCTCGAGCCGGCTCACCAGCATATCGGCGTAGCCGAGAACGCCGGTGAGCTGGTTGTTGAAGTCGTGCGCCACGCCGCCGGCAAGCTGGCCCACGGCATTCATCTTCTCGGCCTGGCGGAGACGCTCCTCAGCCTGTTTACGGTCGGTGATGTCCGTGTGCACGGAAACCATCACTTTGCCATACTCGGGATGGTCAAACATCGCAATATTGACCCACGACCAGAAGTGCGTGCGGTCCTTCTTGATGCTCTCGATCTCGCCGTGCCACTCGCCGTCCCTCAGGAGCGGTTCGATGATCTCGATTCTGCGCTCCCCGGACGTCTTGTCCGTCGGCGCGTTGACAATGTCGACATGCTGGCCGACCAGTTCGCCCGGCTCGTACCCGAACATCCGGGCGAATCTCTCATTGGTCCACTTGATCAGGTTGTCCTCAACGCCGATGACGAATATGCCCTCGGAGATGTTCCGCATCATCGCGCTGTAGGTGCGCAGCGAATCCTCCGCCTGTTTTCGTGCGGCCTCGGCCTGTTTACGCTCCGTGATGTCTTTGTCCACGCCGCGATAGCCTTTGAGGTTCCCCGCGTCATCCAGAATGGGCCCGCCATTCGTGAGCAGGCAGATCCGCTCCCCGTTCTTTCCGATATTCCAATTCTCCAGGCTGTCAAGGGTCCCCTTGTTGGCCACGATCTCAGCGAATATCGCGGCGACTCTCGCGGCTTCCTCCGGGGGCATGAAGTCGAACGGTGTCTTGCCGATGATCTCCTCTCTGGACCACCCGAGAAGGTCCACTCCCTTTGGCGAACTGTAGGTGTAAACACCCTTTACGTCCGTTTCCCAGACCCAATCACCAAGGCTGAACGTAATATCTCTGAACCGCGATTCGCTCTCCCGCAGTGCCGCCGTCTTCCGGGCGACCTGCCGCTGGAGGGAACGCGACCAGACCACCGCCCCCAGCAGCAGGACCAGCAACGGAACGACGATCGCGAGCAGGTATCTGAAGACCCGCCTCCAACTCAGCCCGGATTCCTCGTATGGGGTTAGCCACTTTTCGCGAATGCGACGGTACTCGCCCGTGTGCTCGATGGCCGCGAGGCCCTCCGAAAACTCCGCCAGGATGACGCTGTTCCCGCCACGGACGGCAAAGCCATACTCGCCGACGAAAGCGGGAACGTTTCCCACCCGCAGGTTCTTCCAGCCGTGCGCGCGGATGCTGCTGAACGCGGCAATGCTGCTGACCAGCGCGCAGTCGCCCTTACCCTCGGAAAGCCGATGCAGCGCCTCGTCCTGCGACGCGACCAGCACAAGCTGCTTCGCAAGCCCCGCCTTCGCCGCCATTCCCTCCATGATATCGCCGGACCGCAGGAGAATAGACTTGCCCCGGAGCGACGCCAGATCCCCCAGTTCGGGCGCGTCCAACCGCGTCACGATCACCGACTGCGCGTGGTGCAGTGGCGGCGAGAAGTCCAACTGCTGATCCCGCTCCGCCGAATACGACATGCGCTGGATGATATCGATGTCGCCGGCCTGGAGTTTCTGTTGTGTCTCGACCCAGGTGTCGAGCCGGATGTCGACCTCCATCCCCATCTGTTTGGCAATGGCGCGTGTCAGGTCAACACTGAACCCGGCGGGTTGACCGTTCTGGTCGAGGAACTCGTAGGGCGGATAGTTGCTGTCCCCGCCGACAATGATGCGGCGCCGGCTGATTTCGACCGAGGTCAGGGGCGAGAACCATTTGTCGTACAGCCGCCGGAACGTCCCGTCGGCGTTGACAATGGCCAGGCCTTCGTTCAGCACGGCCAGCAGGTCCTTGTCGCCCTCGCGCACGCCGAAGCAGAAGTTCTGCACGAAATCCTTCAGCGGCGGTCCGACACAGACCAGGTTCTTGATGCCGTACTGCTTGATCAGTTGAAAGAACAACAACCGCTGAATGACGACCGCATCCTGCCTTCCCTCCGCCAACCCGCGCAGCGCCTCCTCGTAGGTGGGGGTGGCGGTGATCTCAGCCTCCAGTTTTACGCGCCAGACGAACTCCTCAGACGCGTCGGCTTTGAGGACCGCGACGCGTTTGCCCTTCAGGTCGGAAAATGAGTGGATATCGGTCGTCCCCTCCCGGATGACGACAGTGCCGTGCCGCGTGAGGTACGGCGCGGTGAAATCGTAGATGGCCTCCCGTTCCGGCGTGCGCGCGACGAGAGGCAGGGCCTGCAGCCGTCCCTGCGCCATGTCTTCCTTCAGTTCGGCCCAGGGGCCAACCTTGAAGCTGACCTCGTGCCCCATGGCCTTCAGCGCGGCACGCAGCAGTTCGACGGAGAAGCCGTCGGCCTGCCCGTCCTCGGCGACGACGCAGTACGGGGGGTAGTCGTATTCGCATCCGGAGAGAACCGGCGCCGGCTGCAGCGGTTCCGGCGGCGCGTTCTCTCCCGCCGTGACCGCGCCCAGCAGAACGGCGGCGCAGATCACACAGATCGCGGCGAGGCAATGGCAACTCTGCGGCATGGTCTGCCCCCACGGCTGCATTCAGACTCTCGCGACTCCCGGACCCGCTATCTGCGCCTAGGGGCACTCGCTGGCGCGAGTCCCCGGGGTGGCCACCGAGAGGAACCCGGCAGTCCAAACACACGGGCCACGTCCGAGCTGTGGCCCAGTCTCAGGCCTTGCCCAATGCCGAATCCTTCTTCAGGCTGATGCTGCTGTTGACCAGTGCCTCCAGCGCCTTGGCTGCGGCTGCAGGGCTGACCAGCGTGCCAGGGCCGGCAACACACCCGCCCTGGCAGCTCATCAGTTCCACAAAGTTCCCGGGGCAGTTCTTCTCCGCGTAAACCTTGAGCAGCGCGATAGCCTTGGAGTTCAGCCCGTCAACCATCACCGGTTTCACATTCGTCTGGTCCCCGATCAGGGTCTGAACGGCCTGCGTTACACCGCCTGCAACCGCGAACCGTCGGCCCTCCCGTGCTGCCGCCTCGTCCGGGATCAGGGGTTTGGCGGCAGGGCGTTCTCCATCCCAGGCATCGAGCATGGCGCTCAACTCCTCGAACGTCAGAACAAAGTCCGCTTCGCCGCCGGTCAAGGCCTCCTGACGTTTGGCCACGCACGGGCCGACGAAAACGGTGACGGCTTCCGGGCAGGCATTTTTCACCACCTCGGCCATGACGCGCATGGGGGATCGGGTGTGGGACACGAACGGCTTCAACTGCGGCACGTGTTTCTTGACCAGTTCCATGCAGGCCGGGCAGCAGGAGGTCGTCATGAGCCGGTCGCCCCGGGCCATCCTGGCCACGAACTCCGGGCCTTCCTCCAGGGCCACAAGGTCGGCGCCGCGCGCGACCTCGACCACATCCCGGAACCCGAGCGCCGTCAACCGCTCCCGAAGCTCGGCCAACCCCCCGGGGAACTGCCCCATCACGGCTGGGGCCAGGAGGGCGACCACCGGCTTCTCGCCCTGCAGGGCCCGCAGAACATCCAAGAACTCGGATTTTTCGAGAACCGCGCCGAACGGACAAGCCAGCATGCACTTGCCGCAGTGAATGCAGCGGTCCGGATCGATCGTCACCACCCCTGCGTCGTTCTTGCCAATGGCATCGACGGGACAGGCTTCCTCGCAGGGGATCGTGATGCGCACGATGGCGTGGTAGGGGCAGGCCTGCTGGCACTTGCCGCAGCTCACACACTTCTCCGGGTCGATCTCTGCCCGGTTCCCCGCCACGATCTGAACCGCGGACCGCGGGCAGGCCGCGCGGCAAGCGCGGGCCACGCAGTTGCGGCAGACATTCGTGATCTCGTAGCGACTGCGGATACAGGCGCTGCACGCCACCTCGCTGACGCTGAGGAAAGGCCCACTGATCGTCGTCCGGGCCACTGCTTGGCGAACCGCATCGGCGAGCGGGCGCCCCTCGCTCAACCACTCTTTGGGGTCAAGGCCGAGAGTTGCGAGACAACGCGCCTCAAGGGCCTCGCGATCCTTGTATGTACAGCAGAGGATAGAGCGCCCCGTCCGGGGATGCATTTCGATCGGGATCCGGTCTACCGTCTCGGCCAAGTTGCCCGCCCAGAACGAGCGTGCGATCCGAAAGAGAACGCCGAGGCGGATCATCGCCGTAAAGTCATCACAACCCATGGTCACAGCACCTTTCGCTGATGGAGTTTTGTGGACACACGTGTCCGAAATCTGTTGCGAAAAGAATAAGCCGAATCTCAAGGAAACACAAACCCCGTAACGAGGTTTTCGTAATGCGTCAGCGGCTCCCGGGCGGGGACCGCCCGATCATACCCTGCGGGTTACTGAC
>MHBL01000233.1 GCA_001803235.1 Lentisphaerae bacterium RIFOXYA12_64_32 | reverse complement strand
GTTGGCCTCCACCGCGCCCTGATTAATAAGTTTGGGGGGACTATAAGGGAAGAGAGGGGGGACACGCACGCTTGGCGGGCGAACCCGATTCACCCGTGGCACACGGCCACGGGGGTCTCACGCATGGCCCAGCACGCAGTCGTTCCACCCGCGACTGACCCTGACATGCCTCCACGCCAGCGCCGATTGACATCCCGTGGCTCAGGGTGTACAATAGCGTACGCTATTGCAGGAGGAAAACCGCCCCGTGAAGAGCAAGCCCGAACTCGTGGCGGACCAGATCGCCCAGACCATCATGGGCGGCGCGGTCGCGGGCAAGCTCCCGTCGGAGCAGGAAATCGCGCGGCAGTACCACACCAGTCCGGTGACCGCCGCCAAGGCGCTGAACCTGCTCCGCGAGCGTGGCCTCGTCACACGGGTGCCGCGGGTAGGGACGTTCGCCAAATGGGTCGGACGCCGGAAGGTGCGCATCTACTGCCGCGCGCCCGAACCGTCGTTCGCCAACGCCTTTGAGCCCCTGCTCGCCGCGGTGTCGAACCTGTTCCCGCAACTGGATCTCGAGTACGAGACAAAGGCACCCACGGTTGCCGCCGCCGTCGAGGCTGGATGCGAGCTGTTCATCCAGACCACGCTGTACCCACGCGCCTACAGTGAGTTCTTCGCGCCGCTGAGTGTCGACCTGGGCCAGCGATTCGCCGAGTCGCCGGACTACCAGCGCGACTGCTTCGCCATCCACCGCGACCACCACCTGACCTACGGTGTGCCGTTCACCTTCTCGCCCATCGTCTGGCGCGGCAACCTCGACCTGCTCGGACAGTTCCAGCCGCTCCGGTCCGTCTACGACCTCACCTTCGAGGACGTGCAAGGCCTGTCACGGTCACTGGCCAAGCGCACCGACATCGCCCTGTTCGACCGCGAATTCGTGGGCGCCAACCTCATGAACCTGATCTACTCGCACATCCCCGATCGCGAGTCTGCCGCAACGGCCTCCAGGGAAAACGTCAAGGCCGGCCTGGACGGCTTCAAGTCCTGGTACCCCAAGGCGTTCGACAAACAGTACAGCTTCCGGCACGGCAACACGCTCTTTTCCTGCACCTGCCGGCAGAATCTCAACCACTCCGGCGCCGGCAAGTTGCCGTTCCGGAACGACGTCCTGCCGGTGCCGGAGCGGAACGGCAGCCGCGTCGCCTCCGTCGCGTCCTGCTCGCTGTTCGTGTCCAATTGCACGTCGGACGCCAGGCTCATGTTTGAGATCTGCGAGGCATTCCTCGCCCCGGCCGCACAGAAGATCATTGCCGAGACCCGATACGGCATCCCCGTGCTCAAGAGCCTGCAACTTGACCGCATGGACAGTTCGGAGTACCGCGACGATGTGTTCTTCACCGAGGCGCGGAACATGGTCCCCCCGAACCGGTTCTTTGACAAGGACTTTGTCGCCCAGGTATATGCCCTGCTCGACCGACTCGCCAGCGCGCCCGACGAACTGCGGAAATTCCCCGGCAAGGTCCTGGCGTTGTTCGATTTCTACCAGGCACGCGAGGCGCAACGTGAGGTGGATGTATCGAAAGTCGACTCGTGAAAGTGGCCACGGCGCACCGTCTTCGCGAGCCCGGAACACCCGACACCTGCCGTTCACATCACAACAGCGGAACGGCACCGAGCGACCGACAGAGGAACTGGAGCAGATGAACATCCCAGACCATGGCCAGATCCGATTCGATGGGTTCTCGCCCGACGACCTGAAACTGCTGGTCACCGGTGACCTTTGCCCGGTCGCCGACGTGGAGGACAACTTCCTCGCCGGCAAGGGCGAAATGGTCTATGGCGACATGCTGCCCGAACTGCGCGACAAGGACCTCTCCGTGACCAACCTGGAGCTGGCCCTCACCTGTGGCGGCGCGCCGATCGACAAGTGCGGCCCCAACCTGCGGTCCGATCCCCGCATCTTTGCTGGAATGGCCCAGGCCGGCTTCGATGTCTACGGTGTAGCCAACAACCACTCG
Source organism: Lentisphaerae bacterium RIFOXYA12_64_32 (assembly GCA_001803235.1). Lineage (GTDB taxonomy): Bacteria > Verrucomicrobiota > Lentisphaeria > Oligosphaerales > YB12-FULL-65-16 > YB12-FULL-65-16. Next base: position 42,100 of record MHBL01000233.1, on the reverse strand, counting down.
CGCGACTGGGGCGACGCCGCGTTCATCGAGACGCTCGCGCACATCGCCGCCGCCGGTTGCCGTTACGTCGGCGGCGGCCGAAACGCCGCCGAGGCCGCGCAACCCTTGCGCCTGACCGTGAAAGGCCAGCGGCTGGCGATCTTCGCCCTGACCATGCACTGCGACTGCGACGCCGGCGAGGCGACGCCAGGCGCCAACGCGCTGAACCCGCCCTTCAACACTCTCGCCATCCGGGAGGCAAAGGACGCCGGCGACCTGGTCGTGGTCATCTTCCACGACGGCAAGGAGCACGTCCCCTTCCCTGCCCGTCGCATCCGCAACTACTGCCGCGCCTTCGTCGCGGCCGGCGCCAGCGCCGTCATCGGGCACCACCCGCACATCACGCGCGGCTTCGAGTTCTACCGGGGCTCGCTGATTGCCTACAGCCTCGGGAACTTCCTCTTCCCCAAACGCCGCGAGACGACAACGGAGCTGCCCGCCTTCTGGTACGAAGGCTACTGCCTGCGCCTGCGCCTCGGACGCAGCGGCATTACCGGGCTGGACGTCATCCCACACCGGTATGACGCCGCGAAACAGTGCCTCGAGACCGTACGTGACCCTGCCGCGCGACAACGCGTCCTCACGCGCCTGAACCGCCTGAACGCCATCCTGGCGCAACCGGGCGAAAACGAGCGCTACTTCTCCGCGGCCGCGGCCGCGTTCTCGTATTACTACCACATCCTGCGCAACTTCAACAACGACATGATCGACGGTTGCGAAGACCCCAAACGTAAGGCGGAGAATGGCAAGATCGTCAATCACTACCTGAACTGCGAGGAGCACTGGGACGTGCTCGACGCGACCACGCTGCGCCAGTGGCACGGCGTGACGGATGTTCCCGCTGACCTGAAAGAACTGTACTGACAAGCGTCAAGGAAAGACCGCGCACTATCCCCATGAACAGCACAGAAACCATCAGCAAGTCGTTCACGTCGGCAAAGGGCCGCACGTTCACCGTCGCCGGCTGCCGTATCAAGGGTTCACAACCGGGTCCGACGCTCGCCCTCATCGCGGGCCAGCACGGCATGGAGCACATCGGCCCCGTCGTGCTCAAGGACATGATCCGCGAACTGCAAACGACGGATTTCCGCGGCACGGTGAACCTCTGCCCGTGCGCCAACCCGCCGGCGCTGGAACTGGACTTCGAGTACTACCCCGAGAACGAGGATCTCTCCGTTCTGGACCGCCACTTCTACTCCCGGTTCCGCCACGACTACTGCCCCTACGGCATGGAGCGCGCCAAAGGCCCCAACTACTACAACATGAACCGGCTCTGGAACCGCGACACCATCCGCGGCGTTGCCGGCCAAATCACACAGTGGCTATGGCACGAGTTCGTGGCCACGGCTGACCTCACGATAGATTTCCACTGCCTCCAGGCCGAGAAACCGCTGATCTACAACTGGCACCGCGACTCCCTGCCCTTGGCCGCCTGCTTCGGCATCCAGGCCATCTACCCGCACGGCGCGCCCGACGAGTTCAGCATGGGCAATCTGGGCTATCAGTCAGGCACGCGGGGGCACAACGGGTTCTGTGTCGAATTTTCGTGCCAGCACGCGTACAAAGACGAGTATGAGACCGGCAAACAAGGGATCCGGAACGCCATGGCCGCACTGCACATGACGGACGCCCGAATCCGACTCACCGAACCCGTTTACGAAGTGATCTCGTCTGTCCCCGTCAAGGCCACCGTCGCGGGCCACATCCATTACCGCAAAGACGAGTACGAACCGGTGCGCCAGGGCGAAACAATGTTCGAGATCTCAGGACTGGAGTCCGTGAACGTGGAACAAATCGGTGCCGCGCCCGTGGACGGGATTGTCGGACGGCGTACACACATGCCCATCGCCAAACCAGGGCTGGAAGTCATCTCGGTCCTGAACGTCCGAGAACTAGCCGCGGCTGGAGATCACGAAAAGACCCCGAGACTGCCCTGACGACCATAACGGGAGGAGGGAGGCGCGTGATGCCGACCAGAGTGCGCAAGATCTCTGTGATGGAGGTGGCCATGCTCGCTTTGTCGCTGACCGCATTGCAGGGTTGCACGACCTCGCGGGCGGCACCGGAGACGCCGGCGTTCGAAGCCCGAGTCGAGGCCGAGGAGACGGTCTGCTGTCCCCCGGCGTACGAAGTGACCAACAACGGCTCGGGGATGTTCTGGGGTTCCGGCAGTACACAGATCGTGCGTCTCGGCGACAAGCTGTTTGTCAGCGCTTTCGAAGCCGTACCGGGCGTTGCGCCGCTGAACAACGCACGCTGGGCGCTGTATGAGCGCGGCCCGGACGGCTGGCGCCTGTGCCAGCGGGATGAGAAAGACCGCACCCGCGAGCCCTGCCCGCTGGGCGTAAGCCAAGCCGGCCGACTTCTCATGTCAGTGAACCCCACCCTGGCACCACCCGTGCCTATGCCGCCCGTCGCCTCGGAAGCCAAGGCGACAGGAGGGCCTGCGCGACCTGAGTTTCTCGAGTTCGACCCGGCCCGCCCCGAACAGGAACCCAAACACTGGGTCCCGCAATGGGACGACGCCCCCCAGTTCACTGACCATTCCTACCGCGCCTTTGCCGCCGACGGGAAGAACAGCGAGTTTATCCTGTTCAACAAGATCGGCTCCACGCACTCCGAGTGGGCGTTCTTGGACAAGCACGGCGGCTGGAAGACCGGGCAACTCGCGTGGCCCAAGGGCGAGGACCCGAAGTTCTCGGTCTGGGGCGGCCCGGGAACGCCCGTCAACTACGCCAATGCGATCCTCGCCGGCCGTCAGGTGTACTACCTCGGCGGTTCGCCGCTCAACATCTGGAACCGGATCGATCCCGCGAACACCGAGACCTGGGGCCGCAGCAAGTGGGGCTGGCGAATGCGCAAGCTGCACTGTACCTGGACGCCCGATGTCACGTCGACACCGTTCTCCGAGTGGGTGGTACTGGACGACACCATGGACGACGGCGGCACGATTGGGATGGGCGATTCCTGGCTCGCGCCCGATGGGCGGTTGCACGTGGTCTGGCAGAAGGAACCGATCAACCCCCAACTTCGCGATCTCCATTTCCCCGACATCAAACGGGATTGGCACGTCTGCTACGGAATCCTCAAGGACGGAAAGCTGCTCGAGAAGCGCGTGGTCCTCTCGGGCGGCGAGACCACTGGCCCGCTGCATCCCACGGGCTACATCGGCCACCCTCGGCTCCACATCACACCGGACCTTACGCTCTACATTCTGTGTAACCTCGTGGGCACCACGCCGGAGACCAGACCCCAGACCGGAACCTACGCCATGAGGATCGGGAGGGATGGCTCCATCTCCGCCCCGGTCCGCATTCCCTTGGCACGGCCCATCCCGGGGTCCTTCTTCACCGCCTCCCCCCGTGCCGGCTGTCCGCTCACCGAGGCAGCCGATCTGCTCATCGCCGACACGATCGACGGCAAGCCGGTCGCGCGCTACGCCCGCGTCCGCTTCGTCCCGCCGTGCAGCCCGTCCGTCACGGTCGAAGGCGCACTTGCGCTCACACCGGGCGAAGGTCGAACCATCCACTTAACGGCCAGGGTCTCCGACCCACAAAACGACCCGGCAACGGTCGAGTGGCGTCTGCCCGACGGCGAAACCCGGCAAGGCCCGACTCTGGAGTGGACTGCGCCGGAAACAGGCAATCGGTTCGCCATCAAGGTCACGGCGCGCGATCCGCAGGGCAACGAAGGCCACACCACCACTATCGTCTCGCTGCCACCACCGGAACTGGCTGCGACCAAGGATTTTGTGCGCGTCGAAGCGGAGGATTTCACCAACCAAGGCGGCGGTGAGGCCAAGGTCTGTCACCCGGTCGGCGCCAGCGCCTCGATCAGTTACTGGCACAAGGATATCGGACACTGGCTCGAGTGGGAGTTCAGCACTCCCGCCGACGGCCGGTACGAACTCTGGATGCGCTACACAACACCGGGCAAGCCGCGCCGCGCCCTGCTCCTCGACGGACAGTCGCCTGGCCCCGAGTTTGCGGACATCGCCATCCCCGGCACCGGCGGTTGGTGCAGCGACACGGACAACTGGGCGTACATGAAACTCGGCAGTGCCCTGGCCCTTTCAGCCGGCAAGCACTGCGTGCGCATGACGAACCTGGCTGATGGCTTGGGCGTGGATTTCTTCGTCCTGCACCCGCTGCCGTGACCGCGAGCGACGCGATCCCGGTGACACCGTACAACCAATTTCGCGGCCATCGGATAGAATACAGGTTTTATAGCTTGATCCAGAAGCCTGAGTCCCGTTTTCAGCAGGGCGCGTCGATTTGGTGAAAAGAAGAGCCCGCGAGGACGCGGGCGCTCCAAGTTTCGTGCCACATCCGAACTGGAGCGCCCGCGTCCTCGCGGGCTGTCTTGATGCCGCATCGGTCAAATCGGCAGGCCCTTGAGACGGAAGCAGGCGCGAGTCTTCAGCGAGCGCTCCCGGCATGGCGTCGCCAGCGAACCAACGAGGAGGGAACGTCCTTGAGTACCACCCACGCCCCAACCCGTCGTCTGGCCTTGATCGGGGTGTTAACCCTGGCCCTCACCGCCCTGCACGCAGCGGACGTGTGCCCGCTCCGCGTGAACGACGAATCGGGGTTGACCACGCCGTGGCCGTTGGTCGGCGGACTGCCGTTGCCCACCGGTGCCGTACGCGACGCGACCAACATCCGTATCGTCGATGCGCAGGGCCGTGAAGTCCCGGCGCAAATCGACGTGGCCGCGACCTACCGCGACGGCAGTATTCGCTGGGCACTGGTCAGCCTCGTCGGCCCGGTAACCGACGAGTACCGCGCCGAGTTCGGTCCCGACGTGAAGCGCGCGGACGCCACAGGGATCACGCTGACCGAAAAGGACGGGGCCCTCGAAATCAATACCGGTGCCGCCGTGTTCACCGTCTCCAAGGCCAACCTCCTTGCGGACTCCGCACGACTCCTCGACGGCCGCGACGGCATCGCGCTCTGGGGCACGGGCGAGGCCGCCGCCTACCTGATCGACAACCAGGGCCGCACCGCCACGTGCGCCGGCGACAAGGCGGAGATCCAGCGCACGATGCTCAAACCCGGCCCGCTGCGGTGCGTCGTCCGCACCGAAGGCTGGTACGTGACCGAGCAGGGCGAGCGCGTGGCGCGCGGCATCGCGCGGATGAGCTTCTTCGCCAACAGCACCATGGTGCAGATCAGCCACACGCTGGTGCTCACCGAAGACACGAACAAGCTCTGGGTCCGCGATTACGGTCTGGACGTGCCCATGCGCACTCTGGCGCCCGCGCAGGCGACGTTCGACACCGCCAAGACGTTTGATGAAACCGTCAAGGTCGTGGACCTGAAACCAGGCGACACAGCCAGCATGATGCAGGACGATTTCCCGCACTTCCTCGAAACCGGCTCGCACTTCTCGCTGGCGCAGGTCTCGGGCGGGACGACTGAGGAACTGCTGTCCGGCGCGGCCTGCGGCGAGTGGTGCGACGCATCGTCGCCGCAGGCGGGACTCACCGCCGTGATCCGCGACCTGGCAGAGCAGTTCCCCAAGGAACTCGAGGTCTCAACGAGCGGAGTCCGCATCCATTTCTGGCCCGCACGCTGCGGTCGCGAGTGGGACTTCCGCGCGCCGACACTGATCAAAGAGTACTGGGGCAAGTGGATCGAGACCGGCATTTGGTCGCAGGACAATCGCGTGAACAAGCTCGACAAGGTGGCGAAGACGCCCAGCAACGCGCAGGGCTCGGCCAAGACGCACGAGGTCTGGCTCATCCCGCACACCGGCCCGCTGGACGTGGCAACGATGGCGAAACAGGCACACGCGGCGTGCAGGCCCGCCCTGCTGCAGGCCGATCCGGCCTTCCTCTGCGCCACCGGCGCCATGACCTGGCCCATGCACCCCAAGGACGCGAAACGCTTCCCGGCCGAGGAGGCCACCATCGCCGATTTCTTCGACCGGATCACCCTGCCCTACCGCGTGTTCCCGTTGACCGGACTCATCGAGTGGGGTAGTTGTCCGTACTTGGACTACGAGAAGCAGAACGGCCGCTGGACGGCCGACCTCTACCGCACCGCCTGGTCGGTCGAGTACGGCGTGCGCCGCCACGTCTGGGCCCTGTACGCCCGCTCCGGCGACCGCAAGTACTACGAGTACGCGGCGCGTTTCAACACGCACTGTGCCGACTGGGACATGGCGCACTGGGATGCGCCACCCGACGTCTTCCGCGGTGGGTTCGGATTCAACTACGGAAGCATCCACGAACCGTTCCACTGGCGCGGGCCCAAGACACTCATGCAGATGGACAACTCCGGCCACGACGTCGTCCACTGGCTCTCTGAGTACTATCTGACCGGCAACGAGTACGCCATCGAGACGACGCGCCTGTACGGCGAGGCGTTGGCACAAGCCTGGAAGCCCGAAGAGGCAGCCAAGAGCTATGCGCAGTTCCTGCTGCTGCGCGTCCTCGTCGCGCTGCACACGCGCGAGTGGGACCCGGCTTTCCGCAAGATGGCCGACGAGTTGGCCGGCGCCATCATTGACCTCGATGCGCCGAACGGCCTGTCCAAAGACCTCAACGTGCCGTACGGTCCGCTCTACAAGGTCGACCGCAGCGCGCTCGTCCTCTACGACTACTGGTGGGCCACCGGCAACGACCGCGCCAAGCAGGCGTTCCTCAAGGCACTGGACTACCAGTACCGCTTCAACCACATCCCGGCGCCCACCTCGTACCAGAACGCATCCGCGTACCTTTTCACGATCGCCTACGACTGGACCGGACGCCAGGAGTACCTGCGCGTCGTCAATCACCAGGTGCAGGCGGCGTTGCTCCAGGAGCGCGTGCGCCTGGGCGACGAACTGAAAGGCGCGACGGACCTGAACACGCTCGACCGGCTCCCGTACCGCGGCGCGCACACGAACATGCACTACCTCCTCGGTATGCCCACGGCCATGGCGGCGCTCGCCAAGACCGACCGCCCCGTTCCGCCTTGGCCGGTCCTCGCCACGCCCGGGTTCGCGACCGAGGCCGTCTTCGCCGCGCTCGAAAAGCCCGCCGGCCAGGCGGTCAGCTTCGGCGTCTTCATCCAGAAGTCGCACCCCGGCCAGGTGTCGCTGCAGATCCTGGGCCCGGACGGCAAGCCCGTGGTGGCCGACATCCGTCCTGAAGAGCGCATCCCATTCCGCGACTGGGAACTCCCGGGCCAGGGCAAGGACAAGACCGCTGCACCACTGCCACTGCCCGTCCACGTGCGCGTGACCATCCCGACCGAGGCGCCGCCCGGCACCTATCGCATCGACACCGGCGGACAGGGGTCCTTCACCATCCAGGACGCCACGGTGGATCGCGTCTTCCTGGCGTGCCCGGACGGGGTGTGGCTCAGTCCCGACGGCCTGCCGGTGTACTTCGGCGTGCCGCAAGGCGTCGATCTGGTGAAGCTGTTCGTCACCCACCCCGTGACCGTGCTGCGCGCGGACGGCTCAATCGGCATGGACGAGAAGGAACTGAAGATGGGAGAGGTCACGGTGCCGGTCGATGGCAAGTTCGGGGCGTGGAGCGTCAAGGCGCGACCGCGCACCGGGCCGCCGATCCCGTTCAGCCCGCACATCCGGTTCCTGAACGTCCCGCCCGCGGTCGCGATGGCACCCGAGAACCTGCCGCAGGCGCAGCTCGCGCCGCCGCCGGAGATGCCCGCCTGGACACCGCCGCCCGGCGACTTCGTCGAGGGCATTGCGGGCCAGGCCATGCACTTCACCCAGGGCCGGACCGTGAAGTTCCCGCGCGGCGCGGCCCTCCCGGATGGTGGCTACGAGCACTTCCCGTCACGCCAAGGCACGATCGAGTTCTGGTTCCGCCCCGACTGGACCAGCGCCTGGCTCACGCTCAAGGACGGCCAGGAGGTCCGCAGCAACTTCGTGAACGGCGGCGCCATCGCGTTTTACTACCGCTACGGATTCGGCGCCTGGAAGGACAACTTCTACGCCAACCTCGACCTGCTCACCCGCGGCGTGCTCGGCAAGCCCGAGGAAAAGAAGCGCGACGAGGTCGGCGGTATGGCCAAACACTTCTTCCACGCCGGCGAGTGGGTACACCTGGCGGCCGTGTGGAAGATGGTCGACGGCAAGACCGGCGCCGAAGGCGACTTCGCGGTCTACATCAATGGCCGCCGCCAGCCCCGCACCTGGGACTATCCCTTCGCCCTGACCGGCAAAAACACGTACGTTCTGAAAGACGCCACACCGTCCATCGCCGTCGGCTGCCACGACGGCTGCATCGACGAACTGCGCATCTCGAAAGTGCCACGCTACGACAAAGACTTCGACCCGCTGCGACAGCCCTTCACCTCGGATGCGGATACCGCAGTCCTCTTCCACTTCGACGGCACCCCAGACGCCGTCACCGGCGCCGACGCCAACCCCGTCAAGGCCGAAGTCCAACCAGGCAAGTGAGGAGGCTGGATGTCCTAATCGGCGAGTTACAAGGTCTTCGCCCGCTTCTTCGCCCCGCGCCCACGACCCTCGGCACCGGTGGCATCGCCGTACGGCACGCTCGCCTCCGCGACCGTCAGCATGGGGGCGGGGGTTGTCCTGCCGCGGCGTCGGGGACGCAGTTGCTGCTTCCCATCAGCAGCGTCAAGCGGCACACTCTCCGCGTAGAGCAGTTCCGGACACAAGTCCACACCGTTGGCCCACTCAACCGTGTCGAATGCCACCTTGACCGTAGCGAACGCCGCCGGGGCTTTCAGCATGGCAAACCTGCCCAGGTCCAGATACGGCGAGACGTCGAACACCCGCTCCTCGCCGTTCTCGAAGGTCAGCAACAGGCGGTGCTCCGCCAAAGGCCGAACCGATGTGACGCCGGGGTGCATGAGCCGGACTCCTACCTCAGGGGATCGATCCTGAAAAGCTCTTCGCCGCGAGCCGCCAGTTCCCAATCCGCCTGGAGTTCCTCACGGTGCAGTTCCACCCATGCCGCAACCAGTCTCTGCTGGCGCGGCGGCAGTTTCCCGTCCCGAACATCACCCGTACCGATGTCGACAACTGCCCTGAAATCCTGGTAGTACACGTGAACGTGTGGCGGATTGTGCTCGGCCTTGCCGCAGTACATCCGGACAATGATCCCATAGAACATGCTGATCGTCGGCATGGAAAGAACCCCGGCTCCAAGTCGGGCATGGCTCCTATCGCCAAGCCACTCATGGCGCGTCACCCCGTGCGCCTTTCCCGCAACCGAGAGAAAGATACAGTCCACATGCGACCATGCAAGGCGCACGTTGACGCCGAAGGACGCAAGCCCTGCCCCCCCAGACTCCCGCGGATGACCTGGGGCCGAACCTAATGCCCCCCAACTTAAGGCCCGCCGCACTCGGGGCGAGGGCTGAGGGATGAAAGCTGAAGTGGATACAGTTGTGCCGCATGGTGTTCCGGACTCTGGACCTCAGCTTTCAGCTTTCAACCCTCAACCCTAAGGTGGGTGTCATTGGGGCCGAACCTGCCTTCCTGCGCGCGCCCGGCTGGCCATCAGCACCCGTTCTGTGCCTGCCCCCCTACTGCGTCTTCTGCGGGCACCGCCTTTCCTCTGCGGTTCCGTTGCCTCCCCAGGCATCACGCCCGCGGCGTACTCGCGCGGGGTCTGACCGGTGACTTTGCGGAAGAGCTGCGAGAAGTAAGAGAGGTCCGCAAACCCGAGACGGTAGGCCACTTCCGAAACGCGCGCGTTCCGCTCGCGCAGCAACAGCTTGGCGCGCGCCATCCGCAAGGCGTGCAAGTACTTGAGCGGCGGGATGCCGTATCGGCGCCGGAACAGCCGGCACAGGTGCGCGTAGCTACAGCCGAGTTCCTCGAGCAGTGCGCGGATCGAGTCCGCGCCGCGCGGGTCCTGTGCCGCCGCTTCGAGACGCAGCCGTACCTGGTGCGACAGGAACGACTCCCGGTCCGCCGGCAGCGCCGCTACCCCAGGCGTGTCCAGCAACTCGATGAGCAACGCCAGGAATAGCCCGCGGCTGACGAGCCGCTCGTGCTCGCCGCCTTCGACCTGAAGGCTGACCAGTTCCCGGTGCAGTTCGTAGGCACGCTTCGGGTTCGGGATCGCGCCGTGAAACACCGTCTCCGGGACGAACGTCGGCGCCGGTCGCAGCAACTCAAGACGCGGTTTCCCCGGAACGAACGTACTGACCGGCGCATCCCCGTGCTGCCCGAGGTATGCCCAGTCGAAGTGCGCCCAGTGCCGGCGCCCGGTGACCTCGCCCGCGTTCCAGCTCGCATGCAACCGGCCCGGCGGGACGATGATAAACGTATCCGGCCCGCAGTCGTACTCGCGCCCGGCTACCTCAACCCGGAACTGGCCCTTGCTGAACAGCACCAGTTCGTGGTCATAGATGACGCGCAGCGGCTCGATCCACGACGGCGGCGCGTCCATTGCATAGGTGTGCGACGCCACACGCTCCCCGGGCGACACCGGACGCAGGCACGGACTGATCAGTCGCAGCCATTCGCAGTTCGATGCGGGTTCGGTCATGTCAAGCCTCTCGGTTGGGGCCGCGCGGGGGTTCAGGGTTCAGGGTTCAGGCCAAACGGCGCACCCTGGAGCGGGCTGCCTTCGGGGGCGTGGCGGTACCCCGCGAGCCAGTCCGTCCCAAAGACCTCGGGGTCTCACGCGTCCCGTTCCCGCCGGCGTTTCGCCGGCGGGAGGCGTGCGATTGGCGACGCGCTACGCCCGCGAGGACGCGGGCGCTCCAATTCAGCCCCCGTGCCAGCCCCTGGAGCGCCCGCGTCCTCGCGGGCTCTGGGCGCCTTCAGTTTCAAGGGAGGGCAGACCCGTCAATGCTCGGCGTGCACGACCGCGAAAACAACCTCCTCCGCCCCACGAACACAGAACTGTAAACCCACAACGGTATCATTTATACAACAATATTGGCAGATTTCTCTGATTGATACGTATGATAGGATGTGGCATGTTTGTGTCATAAACATCATACCATGCGACTTGGATCCCTGAACGTCAAGTCGAAACCAAACCAGGGAGATACCTCATGCGCAAGTACCGTGTGGCGCAAGTCGGGGCGGGCAACCGCGGCATGACTCATGTCAATGGATTCCTGGCCCTGCCCGACCGCTTCGAGCTCGTCGCCGTCTGCGACCTGGATGAGAAGCGAATGAAGGAACGGCTGGCGGGTAAGAACATCCCGACGACGTACGCCGATGCCGAACGCATGCTCGCCGAAACGCAGCCGGACGTGTTCTGCTTCGTCACCTGGCCCAGCGTGCGCCTCGACATGGTCAAGCTCGCCGTGAAGTACGGTGTGAAAGGCCTGGCGTTCGAGAAACCCATGGCCACGTCACTGCACGAGGCGGCCACGATCCGCGACCTCTGCCGCGAGCACGGCATCAAGGCGGTGGTCAGTCACCAGCAGAAATACCTGACCTCGTTGCAGCGCGTCCAGCGCACAGCGACGTCCGGCGACCTGGGCCAGATCACCCACATCGAGGCGCACTGCCAAGCACACCTCTCGCAGCTTGGCACACACTACATGGACTACATCATGTGGGCGAACGGCGACCACCGGGCCAAGTGGGTCGTCGGCCACGTGCACGGACCCAAGATGCTCAACGACAGTCATCCGTCGCCGGACTACATGCTTGGTTACGTGTTGTTCGAGAACGGAGTGCGGGCCTCGATTCAGTGCGGATACCTAACGCCCGCGTACATGAACAAGGAATCGTTCTGGTGCGACAACCGACTCACGGTCTACGGCACGCACGGCTACGCCTGGGGCGACACGGAGGGACGCTTCGGCGCGTTCACCAGGACGTCGGGCGGTGAAATCCTGTCCGAGTTCGGCCCAGGCTATGACCCATCCAAGCCCTGTGCCGGCTGGGCCACCCAGGAGCGCAGCACACTGCAGAAGCTGTACTTGGCCGAACTGGCCGACTGGCTTGACGACGACACCAGGGTCCACTCCTGCAACGTCGACACCGCCTACCACGGGTACGAAGTCCTCGAGGGCCTCTGCATCAGCGCCCTAGACAACACGCGCGTCGACCTGCCCCTCGATCCGGCAAAATGCGTCGACATCAACGACCGTATGCGCCGCGAACTCCCAGCCCTGCCGGCGGTGAAGTAGAGTATGGGGCAGGGCTTGGGCGGCAGGAGCCGACACTCGACAGCTCTCGAAATCATCGAGATCATCGGAATCATCGACACCTGACACTCAACACCTTAAACCTGAAACCTCCGGAACAGGAGCGGCAACCATGATCCGATTTGGCGGTCCGATCTTCGGCAGCAGCAAGAAAGCGGCGGGCGCGGGCGAGAGTCACGGAGCCATCGGCTTTGACCCGGTGGCGCTGGCCCGGGCGCACAAGGCCAAGGGCTACACGGCAGCGTACGCGCCGCAGGTAAAACTCGACGACAAGGACGGCATCAAGGCCATTCGCGCGGCCTTCGCCGCTGAAGGCGTGATGATCGCCGAGGTCGGGTACTGGGACAATCTGGTCGACACCGATCCGGAGACACGGGGACGGAACCGGCAGTGCATGCTCAACGCCATGACGTTGGCCGAGGAACTCGGCGCCGCCTGCGCCGTCGACGTCTTCGGTTCCTACTGTCACGGCAACGGCAGCTCGCAGCACGCGGCGCGGAACTTCTCCGCCGAGGCGTTCGACGAAGCGGTTGAAATGGCACGGTACTTCATCGACACGGTGAAACCGAAGCACGCCTGCTTCACGTACGAGATTTTCCCGTTCAACGTCGTCGACTCGCCCGCGAGTATTGCCGAACTGATCAAGGCGGTCGACCGCAAAAAGTTCGGTGTGCACCTGGACCTCGTCAACCTGATCAACGGCCCGCGCGCCTATTGGGGCAGCGGCGACATCATGCGCGAGTGTGTCCGGCTCTTCGGCGGCCGCATCGTTGCCGCGCACGCGAAGGACGTTCGCCTGAAGGAACCGGCGATCAGCGTCATCCTCGATGAGGTCATCCCTGGCCAAGGCAAGCTCGATATCGCCACCTGCGTGCGGGAGTTGCACAAGCTGCCCCAGGCGGTGCCATACATGATCGAGCACCTGCGCAGTGAAGAGGAGTACGACCAGGCCGCCGCCCACATCCGCAGCGTGGCCGCTGCAGAGGGGATACAGATCTGACGTGCCGGGTGGCAACCGTGCGTTGCTTTCGCCGCGCCAGCCACCTCATCAGTCCGATACGTCCTATCCGTCCCATACGCCCCATTCTGAGACCCGACGCAGGAGGGAAACCCATGCCAACCGTCACGACCAACGGCATCCAGATCGCCTACGAGGAGCGCGGCAGCGGCGATCCACTGCTGCTGATCATGGGCCTGGGTGCGCCCGGCGCGCTCTGGGAAGAACACGTCAAGGCGTACGCGACCAGGTTTCGCTGCATTCTCATGGACAACCGCGGCGCCGGCGCGTCCGACAAGCCCGGCGGCCCGTACACCACGCGTATGATGGCCGACGATGCGGCCGGATTGCTCGACGCCTTGGGCATCCGCAAGGCACGCGTCGCCGGGATATCCATGGGCAGCGCCATTGCCCAGCACCTCGCTCTGGCCTACCCGAAGAAGGTGCGCAGCCTGGTCCTCATCAGTTCGTGGGCGCGCTGCGACGCCTACACCAAGGCGGTGTTTCACCACTTCCGCCAGTTGCGCGTGCAGTCCGCGCCCAACGATTTCATGCAACTCCTGCAACTCTGGATATTCACGCCCGGACACTACGCTGCTCACCTCGACCAGATGCGCGAAGGCCGCGAGACTGCGGCGTTCAACCCCATGCCGCAGCACGCGTTCGCGTCCCAGTGCGAAGCCTGCATCACGCACGACACACTCGACGAACTCGGCTGCATCACACAACCCGCATTGCTGACTGTCGGCTCGGCCGACATCTTCACGCCGCTGCACCTGTCCGAGGCCATTCACAACCGCCTGCCCAAGTCCGAACTGTTCGTCCTCAAAGGCTTCGGCCACGCGCACCACTGGGAAACACTCGAGGAGTTCAACCGCAAAACCCTGGACTTCCTGGTGAAGACCTGATGGCAACACTGAGCGCGACCGGAGAAGAACCGACCTGTGCAGTAAGGACGGCTTGGCGACCCCACCGGCCTTGCGCCGGTGGTGAAGCAGGTCCAACGGCTACCCGAGCCGTCTACCACCCCCTCTTTTCCGGGCGTACCGCGGCCGCGGTACGCCCGGAAAAAAGGGAAATGCGGGGCGGCGGCGGTCCATTTAGCCAACCGTACTCCTTCACCACCAGCACAAGGCCGGTGGGGTCGGGTTGCTGCACATGTCGAGAAAAATTGCTCGCCCGATCAAGACCGACGACGGGATTGCCGCCGTCTCAGCCCTGAAAGGGCGCGACATACCAGCCCAGGGCACAGGGTGTGGAGACGACGTCTACGAATTCGGGGCCTCACAAGAACGAGCACAATCACGAGAGAGGAAAGACACCACATGGCCAACATTCGATTTGGATTCCAGACCTACACCTGGCAGATGTCGTACGAGCGCTTCCGCGGGCGTGTGCCGCACATCCTCGACGTGGTCGCCAAGGCAGGCGGCACCGGCTTTGAGCCGGAAATCTGCATGCTCGGCGACTACGCCACCGCTCCGGACCGTCTTGCCGAAGAACTGCGCCAACGGCAACTCCAGCTTGGCGCCCTGGCCTACGTCGCCGACTGGCGGCACACCCACGAGACCGACGACGAGAAGGCCAGCGCCGACCAGGCCATGGATTTCACGCTCAGGTTTCCAGGCGCGCGGTTCCAGCTCTGCCAGATGCCGGGCAAGGACCGTACCCACCTGGCTGAGCGCCAGAACAACTGCCTGACCTGCATCAATGCGGTGGCGAAACGTGCCGCCGACAAGGGCCTCATCACGACCGTCCATCCCAACTCGCCGCCGGGCTCGCTCTTCCGCATCCGCAGTGACTACGACCAGCTGATGGACGGCATGGACAAGGCCGTGCTTGGGTGGACCCCGGATACCGGCCACATAGCCAAGGGCGGCATGGACCCGCTGGACATGATCAAGACCTACCGCCCCCTCGTGCGTCACCTCCACTTCAAGGACATCTCCCAGGACAAAGACTGGATCGAAATGGGCCGCGGCGTGACCGACTTTCCGGCCATCGTTTCATACCTCACGTCCACCGGCTTCGACGGCTGGATCATGGTCGAGGACGAATCGCGCCGCGCCGAAAGCGACCCGGACCTCGTCACCATCGAGAACGGCGACTATATTCGCCGCCGACTGATGGGCATCCACTGAGTGGGCGGACGCCGCCTTCGCGGGTCCCGCGCCAATGCATCGGTATCAGACTAGGAATAGGGAACCCGCGGTGCATGTATCTGCGACGTCACGGCGCGCGACACAAGGCTTGTAGTTCCGCGTTTACGCGGTCCGGGTTGCGCGTGGCCACGGGAGACAGAGACCGCCTGATGGCACGACCACGAGCAAGGGCCGTCACCGCCGGTCAGCGCACACACGTTCTGATGCGGCACCGTGATGGTACGTTGGCGCCCCCGCGTACCGGCGCCCCTGGCCATGTCGCGACGGCTACAGCCCTCGCCCGTCATCTGCGAACGGCAACGCGAGCAGCGGTCCTCACCTCCACACTCCTGTTCGCCACCGCCCCTTCGCGGGGCCAGAATGCGACGCCCGCCACCGTTGACGCCGGAAAGGAGGCTGCCGTGGTCCCAGCCGCGAACTTGTCCATGCCCGACTTCAGCCGCGACGAGAACATCCGGGTCCGGTCGACGCGGCCGGAAATGCCCGAGATCTACTCCGGGCCGTACCCACCGGGTGAGGCTTTGCCGGAAACCCCTGTCGAAGGCGGCGCAGACATCGCCGGCCGCTTCGTCAAACAGGAACATTACAACGCATTCGTGAAGGACGGGACCGTGCCGTTCCGTCGTGAACTCACGGACCAGGAACTGCTCGATGCGCTCCGGCCTGACCTGCGTGAGCGCCTCCGGACACCGACGGACCTGGCCGCACACGCACGGGCGAAGTTCCCGGACTTCGTCGCCCGGCTCAATTGGGGCATTCGGACCCGCGCACAGACCCGTCCGCCGGGTGGCGAGCAACGCGCCTATGACACGTATTTCGACGCTGCGGGGAAACTCAAGAGCACCTACTTTGCCTGGGGCTATGGGCCGCAGTTGGACATGCACCGCTGGGCAGCCGCCTACTGGGCCACGAATGACGCCAAGTGGGCGCGCGCCGTCCGCGACGCCTTCGAACCGTTCTACCACGTCTGCCGCCCGCCGCTGAACAAGCCCCGGCGCTGCGGCGACAGCGGTGCGCCGTGGAAGACGCTGGTCGCCGGCGCCTTCACGCCCGCACTGGTCGAAGCCTATGCCATGGTCCACGACTCCCCTGACTGGCACGACGCAGACCACCTGAACTTCCTCAAGGCGATGCTGGAACGTGGCCGGTTCCTGCGCTACACCACCACGCCACCGGGACCGTGGTTGCCGTACAGTCCGTTCGGATCCGGCAACTGGCTGCTGTATCAACTTCAAGGCCTGCTCGCCATCGCCGTGCACTTCCCGGAGTTTGCGGAGTCCGCGGACTGGCTCGACCACGCGACGCGCAGCATCGGCGTGCATGGCGACTGGGTCGTCATGCCCGATTCCGGATTCGACGAGTACTCGCTGAGCTATGCCCGGCAGGTTGCCGGTCAAATGGCTTACTGCTACGGACTCTTCATCGAGAACCGCCTGCCCCTGCCGCCGCGGTTCGACCGCAACCTGCTGCGCCTGCACGAGATGTTCCTGAAGATCGCCCGGCCGGGCGGCGAGGGAATCCCGTTCGGCGACACACACCGGGGCGGCCTCGGCGTCACCAGCGAATGCCGCTGGGCCGCGCTGGCGTTCCTCGACGGACGCTTCAAGTACTTCGCCGGCGCAGCCCCCGACGACTTCATCGATACCGGTGCGCGCCTGCTCCATCCCGAGGCCCCAGCCTCAGCCGCCGCGCGCTACCGCGCCATGGAACCGATCCGGCCTAGCGCCCAGTCACACATTCTCCCCGAACCTGGCTGGGTCGTCATGCGCAGTGGCTGGGAGAACGACGCCACCGTCATCGGCCTGGCATACCGGGGTTCGGACCGCGTCTTCCACTCCGGCTGGGAAATGCTCGGTCTTAATCTGTACGCCGGCGGTGAACCGCTCCTCCCCAAGCAACTCGGCTTCGAGTCGTACATGCTCGGGTTTCCCGAGGGTTTCTGCCGCACGCCGCGCCAGGCCAACCAGGTCCTCATCGAGGGCGCCGACATGGACCGGGTTGCCGGATCGCTGCGGAACTGGTTCACGTCCGAGTCGCTCGACTACCTGGACGTCGATCACCGCGCCTGGCACGCCGGGTCGGTCCGTTACCTGTCGCGGCGGCGTCTGCTGTTCATTAAGCCCGACTGGATGCTGGTGGTCGACGACGTCGAGGGCCCCGGCGACGCCAGCCTGCTGTGGCAGGCACTCAGCGACGAACGGGTCCCGAAACTGGACAACGGCACGGTCGCGGTTGCGGGCACCACGGCAACGGCAACGGTCGTTTCGGCCACCCACCAACTCACGACCGACGCCCTCCCAGTGCCCGGGTACAACAAGTCCGTACACCGAATCTCCGCCACACAAACCGGCGCCCTTCCCTTGCGCTTCGTGACCTTGATCCACATCGGACCTGGCGGCGCAACCCCAGCCCTGCGCCACACGATGCGCGAGGACAACGGCACGACCGTTCTGGAGTTCGCCGGGCGCGAAGACCAGGCGCACACCGTGACGATCGAACCGGCCGCCGCAAGCGACGGACGGTTCCTGTGCTGGTCCGGGCCAAGCCGCGACGGCAAACCCCGACGCTTCTTTGCCAGCGACGGGAATCCCTCGGCCGCGCTGCAAGCGCTGCTCGGCAGCGCCGGGGAGACTCCCGCCTGGAACGGCCGGGCGCTGCTGCTCTCTTCGGATGGTGATGGTGCAAACTCCGCACCCGCATCTCAGACGGTCGAGTCCCTTACACCGGAGTCGGTCGACGCCTTCGCCTACCACGGCCGCCTCGAGATGACGGTGGTCGGCATCCCGGCCCGCGTCGTGTGGCAGACTCCGGAGCGGGCCGTGCACAGCGTGCGGTACCGCGAGACGGGAAAGGCCCTCTGGCAACGCCAGCTCCAGCCCGGCCTGCACCAGAAGGCGTGGGTCCTGTTGCCGGACCTGACACCCGGCGCCGAGTACGAATTGCAGGTCGTCTCCGAACTCGAGTCCGGCCGCGTTCTGACCTCTACATGCTTCCGCCGCACCGCACCGCGCGAGTGGAAACCGTAATTGCGAAGCCCGCCAACGACGCCACAAAACCAAGCGGTTGTCCGCCGCAGCCGGCAGTGGCGCGGGACCTCCGGGACCGTGGCAGGGTGCTCGGGGCCGTCCCGGCCCGAGGCCCTCGGCCGGGAATCCGCCGCGGCGGACGCACCCCGTTTCGGCGCGGGACGCGCCGGGCCACGGTTCGGTACGATGGTGCTCCGCAAAGTAGCAGCAAGGCTCCAGCCTTGCTGTCCCGTTCCCGATCCGCGCAAGGCTTCTCACCCTGCGCGGGGACTGCAAGGCTGGAGCCTTGCCCTGCTTCGATTGCGGCCTGCCGGGCTTATCGCCCAAGTCGAAAGGATGACCTCGCACACGTCCCCGCACGCTTTGTCACGGACTTGGTGTACATTTCGGAGGACTGCAGGAAGGAATCGCATGAGTTCCGCCTCTCGACACATTTTCAACCGCACCGAACTGCTCGTAGGCAAGGAGACGATGGCGCGCCTGGCCGCGACCCGCGTCATCCTTTTGGGTGTCGGCGGCGTGGGGAGTTGGTGCGCGGAGAGCCTGATCCGCACCGGGATCGGACACCTGACGATGGTCGATCCTGACGTCATCTGCGCCACCAACGTGAACCGGCAGATTCAAGCCACCACCGCCAATGTCGGCAAACCCAAGGCTGAAGAGCTTCGCAAGCGCCTTCTCGAAGTCCACCCAGCCGCCGACGTCGTCGCGTTGAAAGTCCGGTACGACGACAACACCTGTGACGGGTTCGACCTCGCGTCGTTCGACTACGTGCTCGACGCCATCGACACGCTGAGCAACAAGGTCCTGCTCATCCGCCGCAGCCTGGACGCCGGCGTGACGCTTTACTCGTCCATGGGTGCGGCCGTCAAGTTCGACCCTACCCAGATCCGCACCGCACCCATCAACCGGACGCGGAACTGCCCGCTGGCCCGCGTTGTGCGACGACGCTTGCGCGAACAGAACGAGACGCGCGAGTTTACCTGCGTCTACAGCGAGGAACCGCCGGGCGTGAACCGCGGCCGCACCTTCTGCGGCAGCGCCGTCTGCGTCTGCCCGGACAAGGACGAAGAGAATCTCTGCCTCGGCAAGGCCCGCATCAACGGCACGCTCGCTCACGTCGCCGCAACCTTTGGCCTGGTCCTGGCGGGGTTGGTTATCCAGGACGTGTGCCGTCGCGTGCCGTGTACGGATTCCGCAGCACCGCCGGCATCTGCACCTTCGCATGCACCCCCGACCGCGTGAGAAGGCGTCGACGGTCGCGTCCCCAGGTTCGTACTCCCGCCTTCAGGCGGTCCGGAAAAGCACCGATTCTCCCCACACGTGCGTTCGCCCGAGTCAACGCCAGTCGTAACGGTCCCGGAGTTTCCCGCGCCGGCCACGCGCAACCCGGACCGCGTAAACGCGGTACTACAAGCCTCGCGTCCCTCCCCTGAAACCTGACACCTGAAACCTCTTCCTCCGTGCTCCGTGCTCCGCGCTTCCCCCTCATGCCCATTGCTTCACCATCTCCGGGGTCACCTGGACCAGCTCGCCGTCACGGCGGACGGCGCGTTCGAGGCGACGGAAGACGTTGTTGCGCGCCTGGCGGCAGAGGAAATCCAGGTCGCCGATCACGATCATTTCACGGCGGCTGCGCGTATGCGCAACGTTTACCCGGTTGGGATCGTCGATGAAGCCGATGCTCCCGTCCGCGTTGCTGCGAACGTAGCTGATCACCACCGCATCGCTCTCACCGCCCTGGAAGCTGTCCACGGTCGAGATCCGCTTGGCAAGGAACGTGTCCCACTGTTCGGCGGAGACCCCGTCGGCACCGAGTGTCCCGGCGGCCTGCATTTCGCGCAACAACCGCCGGATGCGCCGGGCCTGGCGGCGGTACGGCGTGATCACCGTGATCTCGTGAGGCGGGTAGCGCTTGAGCAACTCGCGCACGACGTCGGCGCAAATGCACGCCTCGAGTGGGTTCTCGAGCCCAGGCTTGCTGCCTTCCAGCGTCAGAACCTCACCGCGCATCTTCCCGGGCAAAGCACTGGTCGAGAGCAGACGCAGTGTGGATGGCGGGTAGCGCAACTGCCGCTCGGCAAAAGACATGCGGTAGTACTCGGCCCGTTCGCTCGTCCGGACGCGCGCGTCGTAGAACAACGTGGACGCAAAGCGCATCAGGCGCGGATTCTGGCAGCGATACGAGCGTTGCAGCAGGACCACCGGGAAGTTGCGTTGCTCGGCCAACCACTGCAGCGCGCTGTCGCTCTGAAAACTCCACCACGCCCGCGGCACCGGCGCCTGCTCCTGGCGGAGTTGCGCCAGCACCGTGTCCGGCATGGGGAATGGCGGCAACTGCTGGTGGTCGCCAAACAGAATGACCCGCCCTCCCATCGCCGCGCACAGCAGGAACTCCTCCGGGTGCGTCATGCCTGCCTCGTCGAAGACCACCGCGCCGAAAAAGCCGTTCTTGGCCAGGTCACGCTGCACAATGTCGCTCTTGAGCAACCCGACATGGGTGCCGGCGTAGATACCGCCGGTCTGCAACTGCTTGCGCTTCTCCGCGAACCCGCGGACATGCTCGAGATCGTCGACCCAGCAGGCATCGGCAATATCCGGGGCCATACTGGTGCGGCGCACCCCGAAGCGGAGGATGGGCAGATCCAGAACGCGCCGGCAGATGTTGTCAACCGCCGTGTTTGAGGGCGCCGTCACCAGGATGCGGTTGCCCTGCTCGCACAGTGTGCGCAGTACGCACTCCATGACGCTGGTCTTGCCCGTGCCGGGCGGCCCTTGCACCAGCACGACGCGGTTGCCCGATTCGGTCGCCGCCGCCCACGCGCGCTGCTGCGTCTCGTCCAGTTGCGCCGGCGCCGTCGCGCCGCCAGAGCGGCTGGCCACGAACACCGTGTCGGCGAGGCCGAGCGCCGCCTGCAATGCGGGACTGCCGCCGCCGCCCTTTTCCAGTTCCTGGCACAGTGCCTCCATGCAGGTGGCCATAAACCCGGTCGGACTGCGGTACGGCCGCGCGTACAG
The DNA here is from genome assembly GCA_001803235.1 of Lentisphaerae bacterium RIFOXYA12_64_32. GTDB lineage: Bacteria > Verrucomicrobiota > Lentisphaeria > Oligosphaerales > YB12-FULL-65-16 > YB12-FULL-65-16. The sequence goes on along the minus strand of MHBL01000233.1, from coordinate 20,748 downwards.
GCGGTCGTCCAGCTTCGTGCCGACGCACTCATCCTTCCACACGAGACGACCGTAAATCGCACGCCCGTCGTGCAGGTCGACGTTCAACGCCCCGAGATGAGTCTCCTCGCCACGGCGCAGCACGGGCAATTCGTCGCCTTCGTTCAGGCGCACATCCGGATCGACCGGGACCTTCACCACCAGGACGGCAGCCGTGGAGCCCTCGAGCACTTCCGCTTGGCGCAGGTCGAAGATGACCGTCTTCTCGTGCTCGGTCGCCAGACGGCAGGCGCGGGCGAGAAAGGCCAGGTCGCTCTTCACGGCCCACGGCGTGCGGCGCGGCACCTGCAGACCTGCCGGCGGCTCGTCCTCGACGTCCGTTTCCTGCGTCGCAGCGGACGTCAGCGCCGGCGCGGCCGCGTAACTGCCGCCGAGCGGCAGCTCGAGCTGGTTGCTGAGTTCGTCCAGCGCCATGTCCTCGACGGCACGCCGCAGGAGCTTCCGCACAAACGGCACGTCGAGCCGCTGCATGACGGTCAGAACCTTGCGCTCGTGCACGTCCGCAAGGTCCGTCAAGACACGCCGGAACTCCTTGCCGGTGAGTTCGAGCACGTTGCACGCGGGGTTCTCGCGCCGGACCAGGGCCACGACGTCGTACACCACTTCCAGGCGCTCGCCGTAGCCCAGGCCGTCACCGTCGTCAGTGAACGCCGGACCTTCCTCGACCACCGGCTCGCCGTCGTTGAACATGAGCAAGAACTTCTGCCGGACCGTGCGACCCTCAACCTGGAGCGCGGCGCAGGCCTCCGCGCCATCCCAGGTGTAGGACCCGATCCGCTCGTCATCCGGTGTCAGGTGAATGGGCAGCCCGCACAGGGTCAGGTCCTCGCTGTCGAGAGCGAACGGCCGTGGCTTATGCACGTCCTCCCACATCTCAAAGAACCGCCGACTCACGACCAGCTCGGGATTCACCGGCCAAACGCGGCGACCCTCGGTGAAATACTGCACGATCTTGTCAGCCTCGGAACTCATTCGGTCCTCGTGACGGCTCGGGTGGACAGGCGCGCTGCCAGGCAGTACTCAGCAAGGCCGGGTACCGACCGTGTTGGGCCGTTAACGTACGCCGCCCCAGGCCGGAGGCAAGGCCACGGCGCTCCAGGTCGTCGCCCGCGCTGAACAGGGCATTCGACTCAATGACATTGCCGCGGTACTCGGCCTCAAGGTGCCCACCGCGCACAACCTTGCCCGGACGCTGGTTGTCCGCGGATTCCTGGAGAAGACCGCCGGCTCGCCGCGCTACAGCCTGGGCCCCGCCATCTATGGAACTGGCGGCGAGCCACTCCCACCGCGCCTTGCAGCAGCGCGCCATCACGGTGGTTCGCGCACTCTACGACCGACTGCAGACCGCCGCCATCGCTCTTGCCGAGCCGGTCGGCGGCGAGATGGCCGTCCGCCTGCGCATGTCGCCCGACCGGCCAGGGGTGCTGCAGGAACCGCTCAACCGATTCCTGAGCCACTACACCAACGCCTCCGGCCTGGTCTACCTCGCCTTTTGCACGCCCGAAGAGCGTGCTGCCGTCGAGCGTCGATACCCGTTCGCCGAATACGGCGCCGTGCAGTGGCAGACCCCCGGCGCCCTGGATGCCTTTCTTGAACGCGTGCGCCGCCTCGATCGCCCCCCGGTCGACCGCATTCGCCGTGCCCACCGCACACCCCCAGTCATTTGGGGGCGCTGACCCGCGGACATCGCACTTGAAACCAACGAAATGGCGGTCTACTCTTTTTGGCGTCCGGGGGAGTCGCGTTCGGAGTCACGACGGCGGGTGCGGCGCGAACAGACAGGTCTGTTCCGCTGTCGTTCCCGCGACATGCGGGTGACTTGGTACAGCGAAAGTTGCCCGTGAAGGAGTACCCATGATCTGGAGAAACGGTGTCGTGGCGTCCTTGCTGGTCGGCGTGTGTGCTGCGTCATCGACGCCGGCCCAATCTACCATCGATGAAGGCTTGATCGGGCATTGGCCGTTCACCGAAGGCCAGGGCGAGCAATCGGCGGACAAGGGGCCGTACAAGGCGCACGCTGTTCTGAACCGGGTGGGGTGGGCCACCGGCGAGTTCGGCGCCGCCGTCAGCATCGGCAGACTGAACTCCAACGTGGTCATCCCGAACATCGCCGCGTTGGACGGTTCGACGGAGATGACGGTGTCGGTGTGGGTCTACTGGAACGACCTGAATGGGAAGTACCCGAATGTTCTGACGGGCGGCTGGAGTCCGGGCGGGTTCATGGTCTTTGTCAACGACGGCAACCTCTCGTTCCGCCTGGGGCGGCGGGGACATCGTGCCGGGAAGGTGGGCGATCAGTGGCAAGAGGGGAGTTGCGGCATGGGGCGGATTCCGCTGCGGAAATGGACGCACCTGGCGGCGACATTCAACTTGCCGAATGTCACCACGTACATGGACGGGAAGAAAATCGGCCAATGCGCGTGGCAGTACCCCATTGGCTTCACCGATCCACTGGTGCTCGGGCAGTGGAACACCGAGAAGAGTCACGATGGGTTGATCAATGAGGTGCGTCTCTACAAGCGGGCATTGACCCCGGCGGAAGTCGCGCTTCTGGCCGAGCGCAAGGGGCGAGACGGCGGGGAGATCAAGGTGGTTCACCCGGCCCAACCCCGACCGCTTACCTCCTTTGAAACGCGTTGCGCCGCGTTGACCCTGAACGAGGCCGGTTGGGTCACGTCCCTTCTGCAGAAGTCCACGGGCACGGAGACGCCCGCCAGGGAACTACTGGCAGCCGAGGCGCCCATGGTTGCGGTCGTCCTGGAAGACAATCGCAACGTCGAATGTCACAAGATGTCGGTTGACAACGGGATTCTGACGGCGACCTTTCCGAGTCTGGACGGGCATGCCAAGGTGCGCTGCGAGTCCAAGGGGGACTACCTCAAGTTCACGGCGTTGGAGGTCACGGTACCGCAGGTCACGTCCTTCGTCTTCTTCCATTGCACCCCGGGTGTGAACAAATACCGCGGCGGGTTCGCGGGGCTGGTGTCCGACGACGATTCCGGCATCTGCCTGCGGGCGTTGGATTTGGAGGTCAACTGCAGCACCGCGATGAGCGCAAGCACCTCGGCCGAGCTTGGCCTGACCGGGCACAGCGCGGGCCTGGCGGCAGGTCCACGGTCCGAATTGCGCCCGATGCTGAAGGCGATGGCCACGCAGGAGGACGTGCCACGCTCGCAGCATGGCGGTCCGTGGGCGTCGGAATCGCCGATGGCCCGCCTGTCGTACCTGTTTGTCCAAGATGCGTTCACCGACACCGATTCCTGGATCGATCTGGCCCGCCGCGGCGGCTTTGGCATCATTCACTTTCGGGAACCGTGGTTCCGCACGTTCGGGGACTACCGGCCCAACCCCAAGAACTTCCCGGGCGGCATCGACGAGATGGTGGCGACCGCGGACAGACTGCACGCGGCAGACCTCAAGCTGGGTCTGCACACCTTGAGCGGCTGCATCCGCACCGAATCGCCTTATATCACCCCGGTGCCTTCGCAGGAGCTGATTTCCCTGGCGACCTACACCATTGCCAAAGATTTCGGCAGGGTCGACGACACCCTGTACGTCAACGAGCTGCCGATCGACCAACACTCGACCGTGTTCACCTACCACGGCGCCACCAACGTGTTCCGCATCGGTACCGAGCTGGTTCAGTACACCGCGATCTCCCGCGAGAAGCCGTACTGCTTCGGCAAGTGCACGCGCGGCGCCTTCGGCACCCAGGCCCAGGACCATCCGGCCGGCGCCAAGGCGGAGTTTCTCAAGCAAGTCTATCTGGCTTTCTATCCCGTTCCCGGAAGCAGCCTGATGGACAAGCTGTCCGATGACATCGCGCGTGTGTACAACACCTGCAAGGCGGACTTCCTCTATTTCGACGGGGCCGAGGGCATGGGCGTCGGGTACCCCGACAACTGCATGCGCTGGAAGACCTTCCGCAAGTTCAGCCGCGATTGTCTAAACGAGGCCAGTAACTGGGGACATCACAATTGGTGGTTCCATTCGCGCACCGGCGCCTGGGACTCGGCACATTGCGCCTGGAAGCCGTTTCAGGACCAGCACGTCAAACATGCCGGGCTCGCGCGGATGAACGACCTGCTCGAGCCGCAGATGGGATGGTGGTCGCTCAACGCCCCCGGGCCTCGCCACCGCAGGCAGTACCTGGATGAGACGGAATACTGGATGGCCAAGAACATGGCGTTGGATGCCTCGATGTCCCTGGGGGGCATCAGCGTTGGCGGTGACCCCGGGAACGCCCGCGCGATGGACATGCTCACCGTCATCGGGTGGTATGAACAACACCGCCTGGCTAACTACTTCGACCCGGCGACCATTGACCGTGTTCGCGAGCCCGGCAGGGACGTCCGCCTGCGCCTGAGCGACGGCGGCGCCTGGCAATTCACGCCGGTCGAGTACTTGCCGCACAAGGCGGCGGTGTCGGGGACGGAGGCGGCGCAATGGACCGTAGTCAACCCCTACGGGCAGCAGCCGTTCCGGGTCCGCATCGAGGTGCTGCAGTCGCCCCTTCCGCCGGACCCCGCCGGGCCGACATCGATGATCGACTTCAGCGACACATCGCTGATCACCCGCCGGGATTGCGCCGCCAATGTGACGCAGGAGATCCTGACCGAGACGGCGGACGTGAAGGGAGGCCCCCGGAACCTCCGGATCCAGGCCGCCAACAGGAATGATTTCTCCGTTGGCGCCTGGACGAGCCTGGGCGCCGCCTACGAGTTCCCCTACCGGGACATCGGCGCCTGCTCCGGTGTCGGGCTCTGGGTGAAGGGCGACGGCAGCGGCGCCGTGCTCAATGTACAGTTCCGAACTCCCCCCACGTTCGGCGCGGCGATCTCCGAGCACTACATCGACCTGGATTTCACCGGCTGGCGCTATTGCGAGCTGCTGTTCCGGGAGCGTGACAGCGACCGCGCGTTCGGTCTGAATTGGCCCTATGTGCGCGGCGCCGCCTACGATCTGTGCCACTGCGACCTGCAAACCGCCCGCGTCTCGGAGATCAACCTGCTGCTGAACCAAATCCCCGCCAAAGGCCAGGTGGATGTCACCATCGGCCCGATCGTGGCGATGACGGCGGTGGACACCACGCTTAGAGACGTTGCCCTGACCGTCAACGGTAAGCCGTTGCGGATCCCGGTGGCGATCTCCTCCGGGGACCTGCTTGAACTGGAGGAGGGTGGAGTTGGCGTACACTACGATAAGCGCGGGGCGCTGCTTAGCCGTTTCCAGCCGGACTGCCCTGATGGCATGCCGCTTCTGAATGCCGGCATCAACCACATCGCGTTCGGCTGCGTCCGTCCCGGCGTCGCCCCCGGCCGGGCCGTCGTGTCCGCGGTCGCACTGGGTGAGCCCTTCGGAACACGCGCCGCGAACGTCGACTGGTCGAAGCTCCGCTACGAGTACGACATGCCGCGTGTAATCACCCGATTCGACGGCCGGGACAACTGCTGGACCGCCGTCCTGCGTGACGAAGGCGGAGCAAGCCCCGGCGATGAAGCCACGCTTGAAGTCGACATTGCCGTTGAACGGATCGGGGCAAACAAGACGCTTGACGGCGATCCGGCGGCGATCGTCATCGACGACGGTGCGGACCCGTCCAGGTTCGCGCCCTCCGAGCAGAACGATTACGCCCGCTTCGCGAGGGACCGTGAGAGTCAGGGCGCAGCCAAAGGAGTCACCCGCGAGGCGACGGCGGCGCCCGGCCCGAATCGTCCCGATGGCGCGGTGCTGTTCACGGCCCGGAGTTCACGCCAGGACTCGAACGGCTGGGCCGCCACCGGCCGGAAGTTCGCCGCGCCGCTGGACCTGCGCAATATCGGCAGTGTCACACTGTGGCTCAGGGGAGACGGCTGCGGCGCCACCTTCAAGGTCCAGTTCTGGGATGTCAACGAGGTTCACCATGACCTGGTGACCGAGGTCAATTTCGTCGGGTGGCAGTTTATCGAGTTGCCGGTGTCGCAGAGCACGATCGACTGGACCAGGATTGCGTACGTGCTGTTCTACTACAACAACATTCCGGCCGCCGGGCAGTCTGCGTGCGCATTTACCGAGGTGAAGGCGCACCGGCTGGCGCCGGACGCCGGGGTCAGACCGGTGCTGGTCGTCAACGGCCAGGAGATGAGCATGCCGGCCGCGATTGCCAGGGGACAGGTCTTGCGGTGCCGCGCGGGAAGAAGCTGGACGCTGGTCGAGAAGGGGCAGACCCTTCGCACGGGGGACTTCGCCACGCCGTTCCCCGCACTGACCAAGGGAGTCAACAGGCTCCAATTGCGCTGCGCCGAACTTGGCGATGCCAACTGCAGGATCTCCGTCAGTTGCGTGAAAGCGTACGGGCGATAGCCGCCTTAGCGGCTCCCGCAGCGACAACATGCCTGTCGTAATACGTGTCGGGGGTAGAGTGTCGTGGGGTCACTGAGTCACTGCGTCATGGAGTCACTGCGTCACCACTGAGGCCGCGACTGCGCCACGCGCCCCTTTTCCCGCGCGTCAGTCGCGGGAAAGGCGTAGTGCCTTAATCCACGGGAACGGTTACGAAAAACAACATGCGTGAGGCGTCGTACCTAACGGAAACAGCGGCGCCGGTCCGGCTGACTTCTGACCTCTGAACTCCGGGGTTGCGGGCAACGCCCGCCTTGGATGCGCCCTGTCGTTCGCGCGCGGCAGGAGGGCGAGAGGAAACCGGGCTGTGCGCCGCGACGGTTCCCCCGGTACAGGCCGCGCGAGGAGAATGACCGAATGCAGCAGTCACATCGTATGCGCACGGAACCGGGACGAGGGGCGACGCGGTGGCTGTCGCTCGCCGCGGCATTGACGTTGACTGCACCCGGGCCAACCGGCGCGGCCGCGGACGCGCCCCCACCGGTCCAGCCGACGTTTCTGACCGCCACTCAGGAACTGCAACTCTTTCCGAAGGACGCCTATGCCGCCGCAGGCTGGCGCATGAACAACTGGGGCAAGGTGCAGAAGGTCGAGCTGGCTTTCCCGCCGGAAACGACACCGACCGGACTCCCGGCCATCGAGATGCGCTTTCTGACGCCCGAAGGCAAGTGCAATGTCATCAGCCCCACGCTTACGCCGGATGGCGCATGGCGACAGCAGCCTTTCGCGGCGGTGTCGTTCTGGGTCAAAGGCGACGGCGGCGGCCGCCAGGCGCACCTCTACGTCCAGACCCAGGGCAAGCCTTCGTACGTCTGGAGCTTCCGGCTCGACTCACCCGAATGGAAAAAGGTGACTCTGCCCATTGAGGGCGCCTTCACGCGGGATGGCGATGGCACGGACCTGAACAACATCCAGTACTGCATGTTCAATGCCGCCGAGGTCGTGTCGTTCCTCGCCGGCGACATCCGGCTCGAACCCCGCAACCAGGAACTGACTGCGCAATCGTGCCCGTCGCTTGTGGTCCCGCTCATCCCGGACGCCGCGGTCGCTCTCGACGGCGCCCTTGACGAACCCGTCTGGCAACGCGCCGCGAAAGCGCCGCCGTTCGTCCTGCTCGCCAGCGGCGCCGAACCCAAGGAGAGAACCGAGGTCCTGCTGTTTGCCGACAACGAGAACCTCTACCTCGGGGCGCGCCTCTTCGACGAGGACACCGCCGGCTTGATCGCCAAACAGAAGGACCGCGACGCACAGGTCTGGCAGGACGACTGCATCGAGATTCTCATCAACGACAACCTCGACGCCAAGACGTACAAGCATTTCGTGCTCAACTCGACCGGCGCAGTCCAGGACTACCGGTACTTCCTTTCGCCGGTGGCGGACACGTTCACCTACGACCACGCCTGGAACCCGGATTGGCGTCGCGCCAGCAAGATCCAGCCGAAGGAATGGACGATCGAGGTGTGCCTGCCCCTGGCGATCATCGAACTGCGGCCGGGCGAACCGTTCGCGATCCAGATCGGCCGCGAGAACCATTCGGGCAACGAGATCTCGTCCCTCACCAAGACCTCGCGCTTCCCGGACTCTGCGAACTTCGCACTCAGCCTCATCGGCGATACTGGAGCGACCCTCTCGCAACTGGCGCTGCGCATGACCGACCCGAAAGCCCTCACTCTCCAGGCGCAGGCCGCCCCTGCCGGCGCACTTGAACTCACGCTGACTCTCGCCGATCCTTACGGCAAGGTGGAACGCGCGTCGCTCACGACCGAAACCGACGCAACGGGGCGCGTCGCCATTCCAGTCACCATCAGCACCCCGGTCGAGGGCCGCTACCGACTCGTCGTGTCCGGCCGCGCCAACGGCACGCCCCTGGCGCCGGCCGGAGTCGCGTTCGGACTCGTGCTGCCGCCCGAAATCCAATTCGGCGACATCTTCCTCAATCCTAGACCGAAGCAGATGGAACTCAAACCCGAACGATTCGCGTTCGACGCGAAGGCAGTCATCGGCATCCCCAAAGACTGCTCCGAGCGCACGCGCACCACGGCGCGGCACCTGCGGGACGAACTCTACGAACTCATGGGCATGCAGTTGCCTATTGTGCAAGCACCCGCCGAGGCGTGCTTCATCCTGGCACTGCGCGACCAGGCTCCGAGCCTCGACCAGGCCACTGCCGATGCGGTCGCGAAACTCCCGGCCGAAGGGTACTTCGCCGAGGTGACCGAGAAGGGCGTCACGCTCATCGGCGCGGACGAACCAGGCTTGTACTATGCCTGTGTCACATTCCTGCAACTGTTCCGCGCGAACCTGATCCGAAAGCACGAACCGGCACTCGGTTGCGCGCGTATCCTCGACTGGCCGGACCGGCCCATGCGCATCGTGGTGCACTGGCTGCACGGCCGCTGGCGACCGAAGGAGCCCTGCTACTCACTCGACACCCTCAAGCGCTGGGTCAAGGACGTGCTGGCGGGCAGCAAGTACAACTACTGGTCCCCGATGTTCAACGAGTTGTTCGCCTACGACGACGAGGCGCGCATGACGCCCGGCGGCAGTACGCGCTATTTCATGACCCGCGACGAGTACGGCGAACTGGTGCGGTTCGCTCGCGAACACTTCGTCGAGGCCGTCCCCGCCTTCCAGTCCGGCGGGCACTCGCACCACCTCGTCATTCCACACCCGGAGTTCCAAGAACCCGGCTACAGCCACGACCAGGCAAACGTCCTCCACCCGGACTACTACAAAACGCTGTTCTCGATCTACCAGGACCTGCTCGACGCCACGCCCGGCGCCAAGTACTTCCACATCTGGCACGACGAGTGGTGGCACCAGGCCAAGACGGCAATTGCCGACGAGTTCGAAGGCAAGAAGCGCTGGGAAATCTACCGTGACGACCTGTTGAAAATCCACGAATTCTTCCGGCAGCGCGGCGTCAAAGTCATGATGTTCGGCGACATGATCTCCAGCCTGCACAATGGCGGCTACCCGTTCCACGTCGCCAAGGCCATTGACGACCTGCCGCGCGACGTCGTCATTTGCAACTGGTCAGCCAAGACGTTCCCCGGCAGTACCAAGGAGTTTACGGACAAGGGCTTCACGGTGCTCGACGTGTTCAACCAGTTCTCAGCGCCGGCCGCTGCCGACCTGCCGCTCATCCGCGGGTTCGGCACCATCGCCTACGGGCACTTCCTGCAGACGTTCGGCTATGCCGATGACGCGGACTACCCCGGCTACGCCCACGCCATCCCGCGCGCCGCAGACTACGCCTGGAACCTGGAACACGACCCGCAACTCCCGCTGGGGGAGTGGCGCCGCCGCTACCTGAACAACGTCAACGCGCTCTACAGTTTCACACCGCGCCGCGCCAAGGCCATCACGTTCAAGCCCGTCGATCTCGCCGCCTTCGCCAACCTGTCGACACGCGAGTGGTTCGGCGACCCCGCTGTCGCCCCAGCCCTGCCCCGCGGCGATACGGAGATCGCCTTCATCCCCATGACGTTCGCGCCGGCTGAAGGCCAGGACGTCGTGGCCGCACTGCCCGGCCAACCGGCGCCACGCGCCGACCTCGGCGGCCGCACGGTCAAGAGTCTTATCTTCCTCCAAGGTGTGTTCCTGCCCAAGGACAAACGCGCTGCCCTGAAGAAGCGCGGCACGGAGTACGTGCACGGCATCCCGATCGGGGAGGCGCAGATCGAGTATGTGGACGGACCGACGCAGGTGATGGAACTGCGAATGGGCATCAACACCCTTGACGTCACGCCCTTCCCCGAGGCACGATTCCTCGGCGAAGCGCGATACACGCACGACATCAAGACCAACGGCGGCGCCAACGCGAGCCTGTACCAGATCGAGTGGGTCAACCCCTGGCCCGCACGCCAAGTCCGCGCGGTCATCTGGAAAGCCTACGAGACGGAGGCCACCCCCATCCTGTTCGCCCTCACCGCCGGGGAGTGAGGGATGAGGGCTTCGCTCAGCAGAACGTCGCGCCACGGCACCGCACGATCGAACTCCGCAAAGTGGCAGCATGGCTCCAGCCTTGCTGGACCGCCCCCGATCCACACCACACAGACGGACGGAACGGAAGACTGCAAGGCCGGAGCCTTGCGCTACTTCCGCCAATTCCGCACCCCAGGCACTTGACAATTCAACGGGTGTATGATATTTTGACCATGTGTAAAGCAGAGGTGGTCACATGGAACAGCAACACCCACTCGAGATCGGCATGCGACTGCGCAGCATGCGCGAGCGCTGTGGTCTGTCAATCCGGCGGCTCGCCGAGAAAGCGGATGTCACCGCCGCCATGATCTCCTGCATCGAACGCGGCCGCAACTCCCCGAGCCTGGCCACCATGCAGAAAATCCTCACCGCTCTGGGCACCGACATGGCCTCCTTCTTCACGTCCGACCCGGCGCCGCAGCAGGGCCCGGTGTTTCTGCGCGAGAAGATGCGGCACGTCAGCGACGCGGAACGCAGCTACACCATTGTTTTCCCCAAGACCCCGGGAGTGGATGTGGAAATGCTCGACGAACAACTCTCGGGGGGGCAGGAACGCCCGCCGTTCGAAAGCCTCCAGTGCACGGTAGCCGGGTACCTGCTTTCCGGCAGTCTAGTGCTGGATATCAAAGGCGAACCCAAAAGAATCCTGCGCCCGGGCGACGCGTTCTGCATTCCGAAGGGGGTCGCACACCGCGGTTATGCCGCCGATGGCGAGCCGACACGGCTGGTAACCGTGTGCTCGCCGCCGCGGTACTGATCCCCATCCCATCCCGGCTCACCCGGGCGCAGGAGAAACAAGCCGCCGCTATCATCCGTGACGCCGTGACACGCTGAGGACACGGGAACCGCCACCGGAAACGGTTCGATTACCCGTCCGTTGGGTCCGTTCCGGAGACAACCCGACACCCGACACCTGCACACTCACAAGGAGCCACCCTTGAAAACCACCATGACCACCAAGGAACGCATCGTCGCCGCATTGACCGGCAAGCCGGCGGACCACACACCACTGACCGCCTGGTGTTTCGGGTTCCAGGCCCCGGACTGGCTCCGTTGGCAGCGTGCCGGGCGTGATGTCTCCTTCTGGTTCAGCAAGCGTCTCGAGCACCTGCACACGCTCCCGCACGCTTGGGACCTGCAGGACGAGTTCAACCGTTGCCTCGCCTGGCGTTCGGTCGGCATGGACAACATGGTCGAGATCTCCGTGCCGTGGAGTCGAGTGCCGGGCGTCACGGCCAAGGACTCCGTGTTGGCGCCGGGCGCAGCGGGCGGCGATCCGCGCTATCCGGTCATGATCCGCGAGTACACCACGCCGTCCGGGCCGCTCCGCCACGCGGTGCGCAAGACGGAGAACGAAGGCAACGGCTGGCCGCTCCAGCCCGACTGCGTGCCGGTCATCGAGGACTACAACATCCCGCGCGCCGTGAAGCACATTGTCACCACGGCGGCGGACGTCGAGGCGATCCGGCACGTCTTCGCGCCGCCCGACGACGGTCAGCGCCGCTGGTTCCGCGAGCAGATGGCTGCCATTCGGACCTTCGCCGAGAAGGAAGGTTTCTTCGTTCAGGCCTGGACGGCGTTCGGCATGGACGCCGCCGTGTGGTTCACCGGCACGGAGAACGCCATTCTCATGGCCATCGACGAACCCGCTGCATTCGGCCGGCTGATGGACACCATTGCGGCCACGGACTACGCCCGCACCGAGGTCGCCGCGACCATGCCGGGCGTCGACATGGTCTGCCAGCGCGGCTGGTATTCGTCAACCGACTTCTGGTCCCCTGCCCTGTTCGACCAGTTCGTGTTCCCGCACCTCAAGGAACTGACCGCCCTGGCGCACCGGCACGGCAAGAAGTTCGGCTACGTCATGACCACGGGCGTCCGCACGCTCGGCCCGCGCCTGGCCGACGCCGGTGTCGACCTGCTCTACTTCGTTGACCCGGTCATGGACGGCGTGCCGCTCGAAACGGCCCGCGATCTGCTCGGCGACCGCATGACCCTGGTCGGTGGCACCAACGCGCTGAGTCTCGGCTCGGGCGATCCCGAGCGCATTCGCCGCGAAGTCCGCACCGCCCTTGATGTACTCGGCCCCACAAACCGTTTCATTCTGCACCCGGTCGACGCCATTTTCCCGGACACGCCCTGGACCGGTGTCCAGACCATGATCGACGCGTGGAAGGAGTATCAATGAGCATCGAGCGCATCTTCATCCTTCACCACACGCACGTCGACCTTGGCTACACCGGCGACCGCGATGCGGTCTGCGGCGACCTGGTCCGCATGGTGGACCTGTCCATCGATGCCGTGGCGGCGACCCAAGACGAGCCGGATGCCGAGCGGTTCCGCTGGGTCCACGAGGTGTCGTGGCCGGTGCTCGAATACCTGAAGCGCCCCGAGGCGCGGCGCAACGAGCTCTTCGCACAACTGCGGCGCGGCGATACGGAACTGACGGCGCTGTACGTTCACCCGACCGACCTGTTCGACCGCGACAGCTTCGAAGTCTCCATCGACCGTGCCTGCCAACTCGCGCACGACCAGCACCTGCCGCTGAATACGGCCATGTTCTCCGATTGCCCGGGCATCCCCTGGTGCGTGCCAGACATCCTGGCCGCACGCGGTGTCCGCTATCTCTCCGCCGCGCCGGACTTCATCATGTCCATGCCGCTGGACCTGGAGCGCCCGTTCTGGTGGGAAGGCCCCAACGGCGGCCGCGTCCTCACGTGGTTCACCGAGTGGCGCAAGAGCTGGTATGCCGAAGGCCTCGTACTCGGACTTGCCGGTGACCCGGTTGCGGCGACCGCAAACGTGCTGGACTACATCCGGCAACTCGAGGCCGAAGGCTACCGCTGGAAATGCCTGGCCCTGCACCTGGCCATGGACAACCAGCCGCCGCGGCCGAACCTGCTCGAGTTCGTCCGGCACTTCAATGCTGTGCAGCCCGAACGCCAGGTTCAGCTTGCGACAAATCGTATGTTCTTCGAATACATGGAAGAACAGCACGGTGCCGAGTTCAGCGTTCACCGCGGCGCCTGGCCGGACTGGTGGGCCAACGGCAATGCATCCGCCGCGTGGGAGAGCGCCTGTTCGCGTCAAGCCAAGTGCATTCTGCGCCGCACCGCCGGGGTCGCCGCCCGTCTCGGCCGCACGCGCGACGCGGCGCTGGTCGACCAAGCCATCGAGAACGGCCTGCTGTTCGACGAGCACACCTGGGGGCACAACCGCTCCGTGAGTCACCCCTGGTCGCTGGAGGCGCGTCTGCACTGGGCCAAGAAACGCATCCTGGCCGGCAACGCCCTGCATGCCGCGCGGGCGACCGAGGAGCGGCTGCTCGCCGGCCTGGCCGACCGCGGCCAACTCGTTCTGGTCAATTCAACCGATGTGCCGTACTCCGGGCCCGTGGCGCTCCCCACTGCCGCAACGGCCACGCCCATGATGTGGCGCGACGAGGCGGGCCAAACGCTGGTGACCCAGAGCAGCACAACCACGGGCGAGACGCTCGCCTGGGTCGAGTTGCCGGCCAGCGCCGTCTGCCGCTTCCGCGCGACCGAGGGTGCGCCGCCAGAACCGACCGGACTGGAGAACGCGTTCTTCCGTCTCGCCTGGGACGCCGCAACCGGCGCGGTCCGTGACTGGGTTGACCTGCGGCTCGGCCAGTCGCTCCTGGACGGCAATGCCGAGTGGACGTTCGCCGACATCATCCACGAGCGGGTCCGACGCGGCGGACGAAAGGACATGTATGACACCGCATTCGGTTGCGCGAACCCCGACGCCAAGCGCCCACGCCCGGAGTTCGTCCGCACCGCCGGGCACCGCGGCAAGACCCGCCCCAAACTCGTGTGCGGTCCGGTGTTCAGCGCCCTGGTCACCCGCGGCAAGGTACCCGGCGCGCGGTTTGTGCGCGAACTCCGCATCTACCACGGCGCGCCACGGCTGGACATCATCCTCCGTCTCGACAAGCAGGTCAACACCGAGTATGAGAGTCTGTACGTCGCGTTCCCGTTCGCCGCACTCCCCCCCGCAGTCTTCATCGAGAACGCCGGGGCCGTGTATCGCGCGGGCGAGGAGCAGTTGCCGGGCAGCGCCACGGACTGGCACAGCGTCGGCGACTACGTCGCGGTCGGTGGCGGCGGGCACACGGTCCTGGTCGTCCCGCACGACGCGCCGCTGGTGCAGGTGGGCGACATCCACACCGGCAAGTGGCAGCGCCGACTGCAGTTTGAACGGAACCACGTGTTCAGTTGGGTCATGAACAATATGTGGTTCACGAACTTCCCGGCGTACCAGGAGGGCGAGGTCACCCTGACCTGGTCGCTCACCGCCAGCGCCGGTGCGTTCTCGCCAGCCGCGGCAGCCGCCTTCGCACAGGCCGCGCGCACCGGCGTCGCCGTCAGTTTCGGAGGAATGCCATGAAGAAGCGGACCCCGCTCGCCCCCAGAGTCGCCGTGGCCGCTCTGTCCAGTCCGCTCGAGGTCGGTGCGGACCGCGCACCACGCGCCGCCGGCGATCTGGCGCGCAGACTCCGGAAGGCCGGCTGCGAGGTCGTCGACCTCGGCGCGATCGGGACGCCTGCCACGGCTGTCGCGGCCGGACGCCGCCTCGCCGAAGCGCACGTCGACGCTGCGGCTCTTGCCGTCGCGAGTTGGTTCGAGGACTACCTGATCCTGGACCTCCTCGAAGAGTGCCGTGTCCCCCTGCTATTCTGGCCGCTGCCCGGCATGGAGACCGGTGCGCTCTGCGGCACGCAGCAACTCACCTGCTACCTGAAACAGCTCGATACGCCCTGCGCCTCCGTGTTCGGCAAGATCGGCGATGCCGCCTGCCTCGGTGACGCCATGGCGTTCCTGCACGGCGCGGCGCTGCACAGCCGACTCCGACGCTGCCGGATCGGCCTGGCCGGCAACCGCATCAACGGCATGACGCACACCTCGCCGAACGAGTTCGTGCTCAAGAAGAGCATCGGCCCGCGCGTCGTCATGCTGGACTTGCCGACACTGCTCCAGCGTGCCCGCGAGATGCCCGAGGCAAGTGCCCGTGCACTCTGGCGCGGCATGAAGAAGCGGGCCGGCACCTGCGAGGTGTCGGACACGGACGGCATCGACTCGTTGCGCGTCTATGCCGCGGTCCGGGAACTCGTCGACAAGCACGGGCTGCACGCGCTGACCATCGGCTGCTACCCACACCTCATGGGCAAGGTCTGCCTGGCCGCGTCACGACTGGCGGACGAAAGCATCCCGCTCGCCTGCGAGGGTGACGTGCACGGGGCGGTCGGCCAGTACATGCTCCAGCTCCTCACCGGCCAGCCCACACACAACACCGACTGGCTCGATCCCGTCGACGGCGACTCGGTCGTGTTCACGCACTGCGGCTCCGGGTCGTTCACACTCGCGGAGAAACCGAGCGACATCCGGCTCGCGTCCGTGCGACTCATGGGCCAGGGCGCCTGCGCGCTGTTCACCGCCAAGCCCGGCCCGGTCACGCTCGTGAACATCAACGCGTGCGGCGACGCCTACCAGTGCGCGTTGCTCGAAGGCGAGGCGGTCCCCACGGAAATGGTCTTCCCCGGCAACCCGGTCCGGGTCCGGTTCGCGACGCCCGTGAAAAGCCTGACCGCCTGGGTCCACGACGCCGGCCTTGGCCACCACTGGATGATCGGCTACGGCCACGTCGGCGCCGCCGTGCGCGCCTGGTCCAGCATCGCCGGCCCCGGCTTGCGCCTCCTCGCGCCGCCGTGGTGATGCCCGGACGATTACCAAGCGCGGATGCCGCAAGCTTGTCGACACGCGGATTCGCCATGCGTCACGCCCGGCGATGGCCGCATTTCCCACGGCACCGCGCGGATACATGGTAGGGTTTTACCCCATAGCGGATGGACCAGACGCGGCCTATAGTTCCTTTATCGAATAGAAAGAGGAGGCCCCCTGTACCGGAAGACGCCAGGCGGAACGGTCTGTGAACCCGAACTCCGTCCCATAGCAAAGATAACCAAACGCCGACGACATGCTTTGTATGTAACTGATCGATAATGGACTGTGAACCACAACCCCCGTTTGCGTGAAGCGCTGGTTCGGCCCATGGTCCAAAATCTACGGGATGTCAACAGGGGGGTATCGCCTCTCCGCGATACACATGGGACGAAGGAAGATTTCAATGGCCGTGGCACGGACGGAGTGCGTCCGCTTGGTGACCAACATTCTGGCCCCGGGCGCCGAGTTTCGTACGACGGCGCGGCAGGTGGTCGAATGTGTGGCCGGTTGCCTGAATGCCGACGCCTGCCACCTCTTGGTCTACGACGGCGCCACCGAAGAGCTGGTCCTGGAGGCGACGTGGGGCCTGGAGCAGGATGCGGTCGGCGATGTGCGCTTGTCGCCAACGGAGGGGGTTGTGGGGTTCTGCTTTCGCTCCCGCAAGCCGGTCAACACCCCGGACATGCGGGCGCACCCGGATTACACGGCCTTTAACAGCGTCCGAGCCCGCGAGTATGTCTCGCTGCTGACCGTACCACTGAAGGGCCGCAACCGCACTGCGGGTGTGCTGGCGCTGTCGAACCGAGCGGCACGCAAGTTCCCGGGGCCGACGGTGGCAGCAGCCCGTGCGGTTGCGGTGCCGTTGGCCCAGTTCGTGTTGGACGCCAGACCGCAAATCGTACGGGCCGGGGGCGTGACCGACACAGCGGCGGCGCCGGTCGCGGAGAGTGAACAACGGTTGACGGGCATTGCGGTTACCGACGGGGTCGGCTTCGGACGCGTCTGCCTTCTGACGGGTTGCGAGGTGCTTGAGGCGCAGGATCCCGACTACACGGACGATCTGGAGGGCGAGACCGCCAGATTCCGACGCGCCCTGCACCGAACCCGCGAGGAGATCATGGCGCTGACACGTCAGTCCAGCGCGATTCTGGCGGCCAGCGATACGGCCATATTCCAGACCCATCTCATGCTTCTGGACGACGCGGTGCTGACCGGCCGCATTCACGCGGCGCTGGCCCGTGGCTACCGGCTGAACTATGCGCTGAAAACCGTTCTGGCGGAGATCGAGAAGGCGTGGGGTACCCCGACAAACCACGCCGCACGCGACAACCTGGCGGACCTGCGTGACGTTTTCCTGCGCCTCTACCTGGTGGCCGATGCCGCCGGTCCCCGCGGCACGCGCCGGGACACCGAACTCGGGCTTGCGGCGGTTTACCGCCCGATGATCGTCGCCCGCGCCCTGCTGCCCTCGCAGCTCATGCAGTTGCCCCTGGCCCGGCTTGCCGGCATCGTCTGCGAAGAGGGCGGCGCGACCTCTCACACCGCGGTCCTGGCCAAATCCCTGCGCATCCCCATGCTGGTGGGTGTCAGAGGCGCCGTGCGGGCATCGCGGAGCAACGCGGATGCCATCATTGACTGCCGGAGCGGCTGTTTCGTCCTCACCCCATCACCCGCGTTGACGGCGCGCTACACGCGCGCCTTGTCGGCAGGCCGAGAGCCCTGCGCCGCCCACGTGCCCACCCCCCGCCGGTCACCCCGTACACGCGACGGCGTGCCGGTCCGGCTCAGCGCCAATATCGCCCTGACCAGTGAACTGCGGCTGCTCAATGACTACGGGGCGCAGGGTATCGGGCTGTACCGTACCGAGTTCATGTGCATGACGCGCAACGCCTACCCGGACACGCAGGAACAGTACACTGTGTTGCGCCAGGCCGTGGAGATGACCGGCCAACACGGAACAACCATCCGACTTCTCGACGTCGGCCACGACAAACGCCCGCCCTTCATGGCGTTCCCTCCAGAAACCAATCCCGCCCTCGGCCTGCGCGGGCTGCGCTACCTTCTGGCCAACCCGCAGTACCTGGAACCCCATGTGCAGGCGATTCTGCGGGCCTCCAGCCACGGCCCGGTCAGCTTGCTCCTGCCCATGGTGACGGATGTCGAGGACGTGCTGGCCGCCCGCACCGCCATCGCGAACATCGAGGCACAATTGGCGCGTGACGGTATGGCCTTCCGCCGTGACTGCCGACTCGGAATCATGCTGGAAGTGCCGGCGGCCTTCTTCTGCCTGCCGCACTTACTGCCCCACGTCGATTTCGTCAGTATTGGCACCAATGACCTGGTGCAGTACCTGTTTGCGGCCGATCGGGACAACGATCGTGCCACCCCCTGGTACCATCAGTTTCACCCGGTGCTCCTCAAAATAATCCGGGACACCTGCGTGATGGCGGCGCAGTTTCCCGGCCGGACGGTGGCGGTTTGCGGCGAGATGGCGGCCAACCCGCAGGCTGTGCCCCTGTTGCTCGGGGCCGGCGTACGGCACTTCAGCATGAGCCCGACGTCCATTCCGCTAATCCAGGATACGATTACCCGCCTGAGCCTGGCCGACTGCCAAGCCCTGATTGCCGAGGCCATCGCAATGACCCGTGAACGGGAGGTGCTGGATCGGCTCGCGACGTTTGCCGCCACGTGCGCACCCGGCGCTGCCCTGCCCCGTGCCGCCGGGGCAACGGACGCACAACATGTTGCAGAATGAATCTGGGACAGTCCTGATTCATCCTGGCAGCTATACCCGGCAACGACGGCAGGCGCTGCATCCCGGGAAACCTGGCCGCGCTGTCCACTCCCCCCGATCCACGCCTCAGGAGGTGTGAAGGAATCCACATGTCGGGACAACCCGAACGCAACCTGAGCCGACCCTGGCCGAGTCTCTGGTTGTGAGCGCCGCGCCGTCCTCAGCCCATCTTCTTCACGCCGGGCTGGGGGGCAACGGGACGGTTCGCCACGGGTTTCGGGCGCGGGTATGCGCTCAGCAGCTTCAGGAGCAGAATCTTGAGCTTCGTTCCTTTGCACCGGACGCATCGCCCGGGGCATCTCACCCGGCCGACCGCGTCAACCAGCACAGGGTCGGCGCGAAGCGCGTCTTCGAAGTGCTTCATGGCCTCTTCACAGTCCTCTTCCAGCGTGAGGACGCCCAGCTTGAAGTGGGCGACAGCAAAATGCGGATCAATCGTGGTCGTCCGCTTCAAAAGCGAAACCGCCCTGCGGTAGAGCGCCGCCATTTCCTGTCCCCGGCTGTCGTGGCTCCCCGTCTCTCCCGCCTCCTGGGACGCGAGCAGTTCCCTCTTCTTGTAGCAGGCTCGCGCCAGGTGGAAAACGAATTCCGCGATGCCTTCGCCGTCCTCCGCGGCAGCTTGCGCGGCGGACTCCAGTTCGCGAATCGCCTCGTCGTATTCCCCCTGCTTCAGGAGATACACTCCCCTGGCGAATCTGGCTTCGGGGATAGTCGGATCGTGAGCGAATGCCGCCTCGATCTCTCCGCGGCACCGCCCCCCCTCACCCCTCGACAGGAGCACCAGAGCGGCGAGACTGTGGGCCCGCGCCGTACACCTGTTCCGCTCTTCCGCCGTCGACGCCGCACCGCGTGTTCCTTCGCCGCCGGCATGGCTGCCAAACAGCGCGCACGCGCACTCGAGCAACTCCAGCGCCCGGACGCGTGAGACCGCTTTCCGGTCGTCGTCTGCCTCCGAGGTCCGCGACGACAGATAGTACAGGCACGCCAGATTGTAGTAGGGCCGAGCCGCGCGCCCCCCCTCATCCTTCTCGTCCTCCATGGCGACCAGTTGCTCAAGGAAACGTATGGCTTCCTGCAGCCCGTGCGTCCGGTAGATCTGTGCCATCTCCGGCGGCGTGCGCAGAAGGAAGACCGCGGATATCTCTTCGTTCGGGGCCTCAGCGGAGAGGCAGTTCAGAACATCAGCGAAGAGCGCGTCGTTGTCCGACTTCCGGTTCTCCCTCACAATCTTCCCGATCTCCCCCAACAGGAAGATGCGCCTGGCATTCCACCGGTGCAGGGAGCAGAACTCCGACACGAGGGCTTCCACCCGCTGCAGAGTCGTGGCCGATTCAAGGGTTGCCTGGGCGGGATCGCCTTCCGCGTCTCGCGGCGCGTTCCCGGGGGGCACATCCGCCGGTTGAGTTTCTGAAGGGGGCATCTTTACCCAACGCTTTCCGGTCGTATGAAGAACCGATTCAAGGCCGCACTTAGTGCTCTTCTCCCCACAGGTCAATGGCAGGACCGCGAGTCAAAACTCTTCTTGGGTAGCGTTGCCATGGCTTCGCCCATCGGATGCCGATGCGTTTCGGTAACCCATACGATGGCCGGCGTACTGGCAAATTTCAAGCTGACAGGTCGCTCCTGCGTGACGCGTCAGTCGGGGTGGGAAACGCAACGCAACGGCCATCCGAGCCGCGACTCTGAGGGAGCGGTTTCTCGGAGGCCGCTTGTTCACGCGTGCGGCTCGAACAGACATGCACCCGCGACTCCCATGAAACAGAAGGGGCCCGGGAGCCCGCGAGGACGCGGGCGCTCCAGGGACTG
>MHBL01000232.1 GCA_001803235.1 Lentisphaerae bacterium RIFOXYA12_64_32 | reverse complement strand
TCCTCGACTTTGGCTGGACAGCAAGCCCAGAGACACAACGGCCTGCGTGACAGCCTCAGTGGATCGATGAAACTTGGCATGGTTCACGGTTCAGAGGTTCACGGTTCAGAGGTTATCGGATGTGAGCACAGATTCGCCCAACCTTGAACCCTTGAACGGTGAACCTTTGAACCATGCCCAACTTGTCCCCTTCCTTGCCCTGCCGCGAATCCCCTGCGTCGTGACGAGCGTCGGCTCGCGACGACGTGTGAACCGCAAGCTCGCTCCCTTCTTCCTGCCTTCCGGCCGGCGGCACCGTTGGCCGTAGCCCCGTCAGTGACCCTCATGGAAGCAACCATGGAGTTGCAACGACAACAGCACCTATACCACTCCATTGGCCACCTGTCAAGCGGCGTACAAACAAGAAAACTGTGGTGAACGTAACATGTTGCCGGTCAAATCAGTAGATCTACTCATACCCGTATCCGTAGAACTACGTGCATTACCCGTGAATCCACGGATATGGCACTCCGGGCAACTACGTAGCCTGATGCCGTGAAGCGAAGTATCGGAGGCGAGCAAGGCGTACGCGGGTGCAGCGTCCTGCGCACCCGCTCCCGGCGCCCTCACGGCTTGACGACCTTCGCGCGGATGGCGAACCGGATCAGTTCGGCCAGGTTGCGCACCCGCAGCTTCCGCATGATGTGCTCCCGATGATCCTCCAAGGTCCTGACACTCAGAGAGAACATCGCCGCCATCTCCACGTTCGTCTTGCCGTCGACGACGGCGAGCAGCACTTCGCGCTCCCTCGGCGTCAGGCAATCCCAACCCGGCCGCAAGGGGGGACGCCCGGATTTCCCCCACTGGAACATCAGCGCTACCTCGCGGGCCACGGCAGGACTGAAGTAGGCGTTGCCTCCGGCCGCGGCGCGGATCGCGTCCACCAGTTCCGCGGTTGCCGCGTCCTTGAGAACATACCCCGTGACACCCACTTGCAGCGCCTGTCGGATACGGTCCGGCTCGGCATGCATCGACAGAACAACGACCCGGGTCGCGGGATGATGGCGGCGGATCGCCTTGGCCGCCTCGATGCCGTCGAGTTTAGGCATGCCGATGTCGAGTACGGCCACGTTGGGATGAAGCTCCTGCACCATCGTGACGGCTTGCGCGCCGTGGGCGGCAGTCCCCACGACTTCGATCCCCGACTGCTCCGCCAACACCGCGGCAAGGGCCTCACGAAGCACTCGATGGTCACCAGCAAGAATGACGGTTGTAGGCATGAACTCAGACGGCTCCCGACTCCCGGACCTGCGGATCCCGGCTGACTCGCAATATAGCACGCCATCCCCGGCCGATGTTCGCAACGTCCTAGTGGTACGGACGGCCATGCGCATCCACGTGTGACCGCAGGGGGTGGACGCGGGGTCGCGGCAGGAATTGGGCTCAACACATCCGGGTGTTCGTGCCGGGTCGCGGCCTGCTCGCGGGCGCCAGCGGGCAGGCAACTGCCGCGGTCTCGACTTGTGGTTTTCCCTCTTCGTCTGCATGGATCCTGCCGGTTTCGTGACATCAATGTACCGGCGCATCCGCGCGCGGCAACCGCACGCATCGGAGCAGAGGATTACAGACGGGCGGGATGCCTGGCCCCTGGACTACCGTGTGTCGACTGTGCCCGAGACATAGAGGTTACGCTTGTAGCGCCAGCTCTTGGCCACGCGGACTCCGATAGTGCT
Organism: Lentisphaerae bacterium RIFOXYA12_64_32; assembly: GCA_001803235.1. Taxonomy (GTDB): domain Bacteria; phylum Verrucomicrobiota; class Lentisphaeria; order Oligosphaerales; family YB12-FULL-65-16; genus YB12-FULL-65-16. Next base: position 12,838 of record MHBL01000232.1, on the reverse strand, counting down.
GTCGACGCTCCCCGTGAGTGGAAGGCCTTTCGGGCGGAAGTAGAAAGCGGTGCTCGGGCAACCATGGAGATGGACGCGCCAATTCTGGCTCTTCTGCTCCACGACGGTAACCGAGAGGACATCGCCTTCGCGCGGCAGCCAGTAAGGCCCCCCGGACTCCTGGAAGCGTGCCAGCAGACGCGGTGCGTGGTGGGATAGGAAGCTCTCCTCGGGGCAGCCGTTCACGAACTGCATCACGTGCTCGGGGCGCCGATACCCCCTCTCTGCCTTCAGCCGCTGTTCCACTTCCGTCAGTTCAGCCAGAAGTTCGTCGATGGCCGGATCGTCGAGCACGCAATGCACCAGGGCCTTGAAGCCGGAGTCGGAACGGAAAAGGTGGCCGTCCCGGTGCATGAACTCGGACGCCTCGTGCCAGGGACGCAAGGCGCCGTGGTAGCGGATCGTGTCGGGTTTCTCGATGCCGGCAAGCATGCGCCCAATGTGCGGGTTCCAGGGGATGCCGATGAGCAAGTTCTCGAGCGCGTCCTCTGTCTTGCCCAAGCGGAACTGGATGAGGGCGGTCACGTAGCGGGCTTCCGCCCAGAGCATCTCCCGGTGCCAGCGGGACGCCGTCTCGACGTCCCCCAGGCTCAGGTAGCAGGCGCCGATCATGTTGAATGTCCCGTCCAGGGCCTGATAAGACTGGCACAGCAACAGCGTTTCGATGGCCTCCTCGTAGCGCTTCTGGTCGATGAGGGCGACTGCCTTGTTGGTCAGGGCGCGGAAGAACGGACGGAACTCAAGGTGAGAGTAGAGTGGGGTGGGTAAGTCGTCGTCCATATTCTCTTCCTCAGACGTGCCGGTCGATGCCTCCGGTGGCCGGTCGCATTCCTTGATGTACTCCGTCGGATCGCTGGCGATCAGCCGATCGGCTTCCTGCTGTCCGAATGTGGCCGCCCTATCGAAGTGCGCCAGTGCCATCTCTGTGTTGTGGTACATCATCTCGCAGAGCCCGAGATGCACGAGCAGGTCGACGTGGTCGGGCTTGAGTTGCAGCCCCCTCACGAACGTCTTCCTTGCCTCGTCCCACTTGCCTTGCTCGTACAGTTCCAGCCCATCGTCCAGGCACTGCTCGGCAGGGCTTTCCGCCAATCCGGTCGCATTCATCGGTTGCATGGCATCCTCCTTTACGGGTTCCTCTTCACCCAGTAGCGTCAGTTTTTCTTCAAGCAACGCGCACAGCTTGGTTAACGGCTGGCGCGCCCGCTCCATCGACTTCCGTTGCGATGGAGATAGGGGTTTCCTCAGTCCCTCCAGCATGCCCACAAGCCGGCCTGCGACCTCCTCAAGAGGATCGCTTTGGCCCTGGCCAGGCACGGTCTCAACCATCTGGGTGAGTTGCGCCCGCAATCGCTGCCGGTCGACGCGGGACCGACCGCCGAGGACCAGGTCCAGGGAGTCGCAGAACAGCGTCCACTCGGGCTTGGAATCGAGAACCGCACGTACGTCGGCTGCGGTGTCGAACGCATGCAGGCGCTGCTGCCGCACGTGTTGCCCTTCGCGCACATTATGCAGAATGTGGATCTTGTTGCCCAGGATCCGTGCGAACGCCATACTGCGTTACTCCTATCCTCTGTAGTACTGTCGCTAATACAATACACACTACACCAGGAAATGCAAATCCCGGATCGAAACGCTCTGCCGAGGCGCGATTCCCGTTCTGGTGTTCCGGCCGCTGCCGAGTATATTCAGGCAGTGCTGGAGCAGAGGAGCGTTGGCCTGGTCAGCAATGCGCGACTTACACCGCCCAAACCGACGTCTATCCCGTTGGCGCGACTTCGACGCTGTGCGCGAGTTTGTGCGCGGCCTGAAGCTGAACACACGCGCCGAGTGGCAGTCTTTCGCGAATGGGCGAATGCCTGATAAGGGGCCGTTCCCCACGGACGTTCCCAAGAGGCCGGAAGCAACCTACAAGTACGGGGGCTGGGCCGGCTGGCCCGATTGGCTGGGAACCGAGGCCGCATCGCATCGGCGGTGGCGGCACTTCCTGTATGCTCGACGTTTCGCCTGGTTCCTGCACCTGCAAACGCAGGCCGAGTGGGTGGCCTACTGCAGAGGGAAGCTGGCTGCCAAAGGCATCTGTCCCGAGGATATTCCGTCGCGTCCCGAGGTGGTCTACCGTGACGCGGGGTGGGTCTCGTGGCCTGACTGGCTGGGGACGGCATGCCGGGAGAAAGACGGTATCTGGCGGGACCCCTTCCCGGTTGCCAGGGAGGTCTCGCGGTCGCTGGGGCTGAAGACTCGGGAAGAATGGCTTGACTACTGCAGCGGCCGCCGTCCGGACCTGCCGCCCCCGGCTATGGGCATAACCTCGGAACCTGACGTCGTGTACGCGGACTGCTGGGTCTCTTGGCGGGCCTGGTTGGGTGTCAAGTTGGGCGCCAAGCACCGGAGGAACTACCGCGATTTGGCGACGGCGAAGGCATTCGTCACGCCACTGGGGTTGCGCAACAACAGGGAATGGCGGGCCTGGTGCCGGGGCAGCATGGCGGAACTGCCGTCGAAACCCGACGACATTCCGACCTGTCCGGAAGTCGTGTATCGCAAGAGAGGATGGATCTCATGGGGTGACTTCCTGGGCAGTGGCAGCATTCCGGCGGCAAAGCCCGGTGAGTTCCGCGCATTCGACGACGCCAGGGCGTTCGTTCGCAAGTTGGGGCTGAACTCCGGCGACGAGTGGCAGCTCTACTCTCGTGGCGTCCTTCCCGGGAAGGGCCGGCGCCCTGCGGACATTCCATCCAATCCGCACCGGACGTATCGTGATTGCGGCTGGCGCGGGATGCCGGACTGGCTGGGGCGTGATCCCCTTCGGGTGGATAAGGCACGCAGTTTCCGAGACGCGCGGGCATTCGTGCGGACGCTCGGCCTACGCTCTGCCATGGACTGGCGGCTGTACAGCAGACACCGGCTGCCAGGTCACGAAGCAAGACCGCTGGACATTCCATCCAGCCCTGACGTACACTACAGACGCAAGGGCTGGTTGGACTGGGGCGATTGGCTCGGCGTCGAACGCCCCCACCCGGGACGACCGATGCGGTTGTTTGGCGCCGCGCGTGAGTTCATACGCGGCCTCGGCCTGCGCGGCAATGCCGAATGGCGCACCTACTCGAAAGGCGAAATGCCTGACAAGGGGAAGCGCCCCATGGACATCCCCGGCCAACCGGAGCGGCACTACAAAGGCCGCGGCTGGCTCTCCTGGCCGGACTGGCTAGGAACCCGCCCGAACGCTCCGGCGCAAGTCCACCGGGCTCGGCGAAGGCAGGACTCGGGAGGCGGGGAGCCTGACGGCTCCTCCAAGACTGGACCTGACGTTCTGCAGCCTGTGGTTCAGGGCCGCCGAATCCGTGGAAGGCGTGGTGTCCAAATGGTGCCCAGGCAACATGAAACTGGCGGAAACCAAGCGAAAGCAGCGGAAACCAAGAGAAAACGTCCACGTCATTGATTCGCAGCATGTTGTATCATAATGCACGCATGTATAACAGGTTGCGTATTCTGCCTGCGTGAGTTACCTGGCCTCCACCTTACTGCTTCCGAGCCTGCAGCAGGCGCGCCAAAAGGCGTTGCGCGTGGTCCAGGGCTGTTTCAAGATCTGGCGCCGCGTCTCGGAAGGCCACGCCTCCGCGCACACCAAGTAGGGGCGGCCTGTCCTCAGGCCGCCCCCCCCCGGCGTGGGGACACGCCGGGGGGTACTCACCGCACGCGACGGTCACGAATCTTGAAACAGCCCTGCGCGTGGTCTGCTGCCCCTTGCCTTCCCCGGCCTCCAGTGCCAAGGTATGGACAATGGGAGGGTTCTGCCGAATGCCCCAGACCTCCCACCCTGGAAAACCTTAACGCTATGCTACCGACGGCAACACCCGATTGGACGCGTCTGGGCAGCATTGTGACCCTGCCGACCGGCGTGGAACGCCTGGTCTTCCTGCTGCTCACCAAGAACCAGGCCCCAGGCGAGAAGACATGGTTCGATGACCTCTGCACAGAGAAGCTTTGCAACGCACCCGCGCCGAAGTAGTCCCCGTGATGCGTTGCTGTCGTGCCGGGCGGCCCGGGACGACGGAATCCGATGTTGTTGACAATGGAGGCCCCATGACCAGGAAAGGCACGTCACCACGTGGTGGCCAGCGGAACGAGATCAGGCTCTCAGAGCAGATGCCGAAAACCACATTGGGCCGCACCGGACTCGAGGTGTCCGTGCTCGGGTGGGGTTGTCCGGGCCCGGGCGTGGCCCCCGGGGCCATGGAACAGGTTTGGGACACCTACCACCGGTGCGGCGGGAATCACTTGGACACGGCGGCCGCCTACGGCGATTCGGAAGAGATCATCGGCGCGCAGCTCAGCCAGCACCGCCGGGACTTCATCGTCGCCACCAAATCGCATCCGGTGGACGCGGATCAGACCCTGCGCGACATCGAACGCAGCCTGGTGCGGCTGCGGACCGACTGCGTCGACCTTCTCTACGCGCCGCACGGCTGCAGGGACGAAACGCAGCTCAGCAACAGCCTCAGGAAAGGCGGCGTCATCGAAGGCGCCGTGAAGGCGAGAGAACGCGGGCTGACCAAACACCTCGCATTCAGCTTCGACTACTTTCAACCGATGGACATCCGGCGGCTCCGGGAACTGATCGCCACGGACGTGTTCGACGTTCTGCAACTTCCGTACTGCCTGGTGAAGGTCGAGCCGGTGGACGAAGAGCTCATCCCGTTCGCACGCGAGAAGGGCATGGGGATTGTCGCCAATTTCCCGACGTTGAGCGGACTGACGGGGCGGGAGTGGGGCGTGTTCTACGCCGATTTCGAGGGCCTGGTACACACGCCGGGGCAGGCCACGCTCCTCGCACTGCTCTGTCACCCGCAGATCGATTGTGTGCTGACGCGCCTCAGCAGTCCGGAGCGGGCCGAGGAGAACTGCTTTGCGGGGCGCCGCGTCGCGGCCATGACGCCGGCTCAGAAACGCACGGTGCGCCGCCGCGTCGAGGCCAGGGGCGCAGTACGATTCCTGCAGCGAGACGAATGCCCGCCGGCGCCGCCCGACGTTGCCTTCCGTCACAGCATGATCTACTTTGACCTGTTTACGCGGTTCGGGTTCGGCGGCGCCAGGCCGGTGGTCGAGCAGTTCCAGCAACGCGTGGCGCAGCACCCGGACTTCCCGTGGACGCAGGCGGCCCGCGAGGCGATCGACGAGGTGAAACGGACCTGCCCGCTGCCGCTGGTGAAAACATGACGACCTGTGCAATAAGTGAAGCGAGACCGGGCTGGTCGTGGCGTCGGTCCAGAACGGCCGCGCGCCCTCCGGCAGTACGGCGGGCGGCCCTCCGCCCGCCGTCCGAGCCTTGTACTACGTGCGTGCCGAGAAGCGGGCGGGGGGTCGCCCGCAGTACTGTCGGAAGGTGACGGGTCCTGGTCCGCCTATCGCACAGGTCGAAAAATGACGCAGTGAGCGTGTACGGCGCCACGTCGAACGACGGCAGTCTCCCGCGCCATGAGCAAGCTCGGACGAGCGGTTAAGGAGGGTCCAACTATGCTGAGCACCAAGGACAGGGACACGATTCGACGTCTGGCCGGCGAGGTGGCGCAAATTGCCGCGCTGCCCGTCCAGGAGCAGAAGCGGCGCATGTGGCGCCAGCTCAACGGCCGGAGACCCGTGCGCCCCATGGTCATGATCGACCAGGTGTGCTGGAACGAGATGAACGTGGACGACGAACTGACCCTCCGATGCGAAGACCGCGAGTGCCGGACGTACGAGGAGCAGTTGCGGAAGATCCTCTGTCAGTGGCGACACTTCCGCGTGGACATGGTAGTCGAACCTTTCATCCGCGTGCACAAGGCGGTGCGGAACTCCGGGTTCGGCGTGTCGGTGAAGCACGACATTGCCGTGAGCGACCCCACGAACAGCGTCGTCGGGCAAGCCTACTTCAACCAGTTCGAGACCGACGCCGACCTGGACAAAATCAAGATGCCGGTCATAGGGCACGACACGGCGGAGACCGCGCGCCGGCTCGAGGTGGCGCACGGCCTGTTCGACGGGACGCTGGACATCTTCGAGCAGGGCGTCGACCCGTACCTGTCGGTCTGGGACCCGATCAGTACTTGGATGAACGTGCAGAGTGTACTTTTCGCGCTCGTCGACCGGCCGGAGTACATGCGCGAAATGGCACAGCGCATGGTGCGCGGCTACCTGAGTATGCTCGACCAGCTCGAGGCCCAGGGCCTGCTGTGCCACCACCAGTCGCTCATCCACTGCACCGGCGCGTACACCGACGAATTGCCCGCACCGGGGTTTGACCCGGCGCGACCCCGCACGAAAGACATCTGGATGTTCGGCCTGGCGCAGATGTTCTCCACGGTGTCGCCGGCCATGTTCGAGGAGTTCGAGATCGACATGTGCATGCCGATCTTCAAGCGCTTCGGTCTCGTCTACTACGGGTGCTGTGACCCGATGGACCTCAAGATGGCGCAGGTCCGCAAGATCCCCAACGTGCGCAAGATCTCGATGAGTCCGTGGGTCAACGAAGAGATCGGCGCAACTGAGATCAAGGGTGATTACGTGTACTCGCGCAAGCCGAACCCGGCGCTGCTGGCCTGGCCCGAGTTCAACGCGGGCGAAGTCCGAACGCACCTGCAGGCGACCGTGGACGTCTGCGCCCGCCACGGCTGCCCGCTCGAACTGATCCTGAAAGACATCAGCACCGTGGGCTATCAGCCGCAGCGGCTGTGGCAGTGGGCCGATATCGCCATGGACGTGGTCGGCGCGACGGACTACGTTTTTCCCGCGACTGACGCGCGGGAGAAGAGGCGCGTTGCACAGTCGCGACCTCAGTGGTGACGCAGTGACTCCATGACGCAGTGACTCAGTGAACCAGAACTCACCGCCCCGAGCATAGGAGCCGGACAACCTGAACTCCCGCGCCAGGGCGCGAAATGCGGCTCGCGGTACGCTCGCGCTCCAGGGAACCACCTCACAGGAACCGGTCTTCCGGTCCTGAGTTGGGTGGCATTGGGGTCAGACTCAGAACTCGACCTCGATCATCTCCAGCGTTTCCAGCCGCGCCACATCGAGCGCGACGGCGCCATCTTTGGTCGTGACATCCAGGCGCTTGCCGTCCGAGACCCGCGTGCAGACCAGCGGCGTCTTGCCTCCCGGCAACCGCAGCGTTGCCGTGAGGTCACGGACCGGCACGTTCGGCAGTTCCCTCTGGTAGTTCACGAACCCGACCAAGTACGCGTCCTTTGTCGTGCTGCGGTTCACCGTGATCTCGACACACGGCGGCGCATTCGTGTCCAGCACGATCGCGGACGGCGAATACTCGCGGAAGAGCCACTCGCCGAACGTCTGCTGCGCATCCTGCTGCAGAGAGAACACCGGCGAAGAGATGTAGATGCATTTGCCCTTGCCGAACCGGTTGACGGTCAACCCGGCGTAGTCCGTCACGACCCCAGGCGGATTGCTGTGAATCGAAGCGTACGGCTCGGCGTCGGGGTCGAACACGGGCTCGACGATCCGGGCCAGGACCTCGGCACCCGTCGCCTTGACCAGCGGCGCGGTGGCGTGCGCCGAGACCAGCCAGTGGCGTGCGACGAACGACAGGTAGTGGAAGCGCTTCGCCTTGGCGTTGCTGTACGAGACCCCGAAGACATCCGCGAGCCCGAAGTCGCCGGTCGTCGTCCCGTCCGGCTCGTAAAGCGAGGTCATGCCGGTGGCGATAAGCGTGCCCCCGCCCTTCACGAACGCACGCAGGCGTGCGTTCTCCTCTTTCGTGGTGTACATCACGTTGTTCACGATGATGGTGTTCAACCCGCGGTAGTCCGTTTCTTCGTTCGTGACGACGCGAAAGGGGATATGCGCGCGGGTCAGGACGATGGACGCACCGGACATCTCGTCGACCGCGGGTTTGCCGCCGCTCGGGCTCATGATGTCGGTGTTCGCGGTCTCGTCGACGTAGGCCGCCGAGGAGTAGTAGAACGCCTTGTCCGCCGCGATCACGGGTTGATGTCGCTTCACGGCACTCGTGAACGGTGCGAGCTTCCGCGCTACCGCGCCAAGGCGTTCGTAGACGTCGTTCTCCAACGTCCCGTCGGGGTTGATCGCGTCGATGAAAAAGTACGCGCCCGCGTTTGCCAGCGTCGTGGCCGCCTCCGCGGTGAGTTCCGCCTCTGACTTCATCGAGGTATGATCGCGGAGGTTCACGCAGCGGCTGGTCATGAACTCGTACGGCAGATCCTTCGACGCGGCCGCGAGCACTTTCGAACCGAGGATGTGCTGGTACTTGCCGCCGTAGAAATCACCGGACGTGTAGTCGCACGCCGCGGCGATGCCGAGCGTGTACCCCTGCATCCAGCCGTGCATGATCGTCGACGTCTGGTGCGTGACGGTCATGTCCTTCCGCGACTTGATGAACCGCGTGATCTCCTGGCTGAACGCGGCCATCGCGCGCTCGCGGAAGCGCTGGAAGCAGATCCAGTCCTTGCTGCGCCAGTCGATCTTCCGGGGGATCTCCTGACCGGTCTCGGCGAGATACTTCTCGCGGCAACTCGGGCAGACACAGATGCCCGGCCAGAAGGTCATGTCGTTGAAGATCCCGTCCACGTCGTAGGCGATGATTTCGCCCACCTGCGCCAGGACAAAGGCGCGGTACTCGTCGTCGTTCGGGCAACTCCACCAGTAACGGCCGCCGTGCTGATTACCATTGACGTGCGTGACCCGCCACGCCGGGTGCGTCTTGGCCGAGTGATTGTGGTAGATGCTGGTGTAGTACGCGACCGGCACAATCCCTTCCCGGCGCAGCAGGTTGACGGTCTCGCCGAAAATGTCACGCCCCTTGAGATTGGCGTGCATGTGCCCGACCTTGGTCGGGTAGTAGCAGTTGCCGTTGTGGCAGGTGGCGTAGACCATCGACGCTTCCGTGCCGGCTTTCTTGACCATCGCCACGTACTGCGCCGGGTCGAACTTCGCCATGAACGACGGATCGTCCTCGGCAATGTGATTGTCGATCAGGAGTCTGGCATAGCAGCGTTTGTACCAGTCGTTCATGGGTTCCCTCGCACGGCGGTTGCGGACAGGTTTTCGCTCTCCAACGCACTGGCGAGAGACCATAGCGCCAACCCCCTCGAGTGCAAGACCGAGAACGCGGCCCCCAGGGCTGTTTCAAGATTCGTGACCGTCGCGTGCAGCGAGTACCCCCGGCGTGTCCCCACGCCGGGGGGGGCGGCCTGAGGACAGGCCGCCCCTACCGGGTATGCGCGGAGGCGTGGCCTTCCGAGACGTGGTGCCAGATCTTGAAACAGCCCTGCGCGGCCCCTGTCGGTGTCGCTAGTGCTCGGTTGCCAGAAATGCCCCAGCAATTCCACCGTCAGAGCGGCATCCGGGTGTGTCTTCCGTCCCCAACGGGGACGCGCATGTCCAGCCCAGGGTCGAACGGCCCTGGGTCTTGTGACCGTCTCCCTCACCGATCCGTGCCTGAAGGGGACGAACACGCGGGCCGCCTCGTGCGCGTCACCGTGGCTCGGCATGCAGCAACCCTTCAGGGTGCAATCGGGTTCGGGCATGCCGGTTCCCAGGGTTTGACAACCCTGGGCTAGACATGCGTGTCGCCTTTGGCGACAAGGCGAGGGGTCGGGATTCCCACCGCACCGCACAGGAATCCAAAATGCAAAATGTGAGTACTTCTCGGCGACGTCACCCTATGGAGCACGGCGGCAAGTCCGCCACGGGCGGCGCGACACCGCTTTGGCTGAGGCGCATTGCCCACGCAACGTACTCCAGCCAAAGCGGCGTCGCCGGGCACTCACTCCAGGTATGGCTTCAACTGAATGAAGTTGATGATGAGTTCTTCGCCTGGGGTGGCCTTTTCGTCGCTGAACGCGATGACTTGAGTGGGGGACTTGGCGCGGAGAATGATGCGGTTGAGGTTGATCTTGGCGACGTTGTCGTTGTGTTCGTAACGGCCCTTGTTGCGCGTGTCGATGTGGACGAAACTCCTGTCGCCGAGGATCTCCGCACCGTCCAGCTCCGCATCGATGCCGTATCGGCGCGGGTTGTACTTCTTCCCGACGACATCGTTACGGTCGGCGGTGACGAACTGCAGGCAGTAGGCTTTGCCGACCTCCAGCCCTTGCACGGTCTGGCTGATGCGGTTGGGTTTGTCGGCGTTCCGAGTCATGACGCAAACGGTGTCGCCCGCCTTGCCGCCGCCCCAGCGGCCCTGGCTGTTCTTGCCATAGCCGGCAATCGTTTCCGCGCGCACAGAACCTTCGGCGGCCGGCGACGAAACCCAGCCGTTCAGGCCGGCCGCGAAATCGCAGTTCGCCAAAAAGCCGGGGGTGTACTTGAACCCGTAACGCGCGGACAGCATGTCCTTGTTGCCTTCGACCGCATAGTGACGCATGAGCATGAACGACCAGCGCGCGAGCTCCTCGTCGCCGTAATACGTGCCCCAATACCCCGTGGTGGCCAGCCCGGCAAAGTCGGGGCTGTTGGCGATCAGGTTCACCTGCATGTCCAGGTAGTACTTGAAGTCCACCGCCGGATTGTGCTCCAGGGAGATGATGGGGATCTGGTTGAAGTTCCCGAAGATGATGCCGGTCCCGGCGGCGGCGTTGGGGTAGAAGGCGTTGAAGCGACGCATGGTTTCGCCGATCATGTTGTCGAGATAGGCGGCGGCGGCTTTCTCGTCGGCCTGCGGGTGGCAGTAGGCTTCGAACAGCAGCCGCCCGCGACCCTTGGAGGCGTTGAGACTGGCGGACATGAAGTCGGTGTGCAGGGAGGCGATCCCGGGCTTGCCGACGATCCAGGTGTAGACCCGACGGTTCTCGGGGTTGCGCAGCCGCCACAGTGCCTTGGTGTAGTTGTCGATCGTGGTGCGACCGAAGAAGAGTTCGTCGCTGGTGAAACCGTCGTACTGCGGCTGCGTCAGACCGGGGTGCTTCTCCATGCGCGCCTGCACATCGGCGGGATCGTCCACAGGAGCAACGCCGAAGTTGGCCAGCCACTTGAGGCCAAGCGCCTTGGCTTCGGGGAGTGCGTCGCCGGGCAGCGAGCCGCCGTTCAACGTCGTCACGGCGCAGAGGATGTGCTTCTTCATGAAATCCCAGCCGTAACTGCCGTTCTCCTTGACGTAGGAGTCCGCGCAGGGAGGGTAGTCGAAGATCTCGGGGATGGAGTGCACCAGCAACCGCGCCTCGGCGTTGCTGCCGCTGACGGTAATGCGGTGTTCGCCCAAAGAGAGCTCACGGAAGGCTTCGAGGCGGGCGGTGGCGGCGGTGATCGCCGTGTCCCGGTCATCGATCTGGACGGTCAGGCCGGGCGGTGGTGCGGCGGTGGTGAAGGCCACAAAGACCCAGCCATCGCGGGGATTCACAAAGGTGATTGTTTGCGGCGCCGAGTCGTTCTTCACCGGCTGGTTCAGGACTTCGGCGACCAGGTTGTTGAGCTGTTTTATGTTGCTGCGGTCGATGGCGGGGATGTCGATGATGCTGATAGAGTAGGCGGCTTGAACGACCGCCTCAACCCGGTCACGACGACGCAGCAGGACTTCCAGCGTGTAGTCGCCGGAGGCGAGTCCGGCGAGCGTGACAACGACTTTGCCGCCCGCGAGCGGAACCGTCTGCAGGGGAATGGGGTTGCCCGCGATGGTGACAAGGCACTCGTAGGCGTCCTGGCTCTGGGGCAGGATGCCGTAGAACTTGAGGGCCAATTCCGGTGCGGCACGGGGGATCCGGTTCAGCAGGGGTTGGAACGGAACCAACCTCGGCGCGGCGACAATGGACACCTGCGAGGAGGAGCCTTTGCGGGCCCCTTCGCTGATGGCTTCGAGCTTCAGGTCGGCGAAGTGAAGTTCACCGGTCAGGTCGACGGCGAACATGGCCAGACCGTATTCCTTGTCGCTGGAGGCGAACAGCGGGAAGGTCTTCTCCATGAAGGTCCATTCTGAATCGGCCGGCAGGTCCTTGAACCCTACGTCGTCAACCCAGCCGCTGTTGTGAACGACCAGACCGGCGTGGCGGCTCTTGAAGCCCTTGGTCTTGATCCAGGCGCTGAGCTTGTACGTTTCGCCGGCCACCAGGACCAGACCGTGCTGGCGCGCGTTCACCTCACCGGGCCCGGTCCCGTCGTCATGCAGGACGATGGAAGCTTTCTTGCCCTCCGGACCGCCGGTGCGGTAGTAGCTCACGGTCTTCGCGGAAGACGGTTCCCAGAATTCGGGGAACTCGACCTGTTCGGCGTCAAAGGCGCCGTTCACCAGCAGATTCTCACCTTCGCCCACCGCCGCCCCCGCAGTCGATGCCAGAATGGCGACACCCAGCAACGCGAGACAGTGTTTCATTCTATTCTTCTCCTCCGGGTTGCCAACCGACGGCGGCGGCGGAGTGATCCTGTAGCGGCCGCCTCAATCCCTTACGGTCCATAGGTATAGCATTGTCCGGATCCAGATGCAAGGGACACGCGGGCACGGGTCCCGCGCCGGTGTATGGCCTTCCGGCCGAGCCACGACCGTGAGGGAGTGGTTTCTGAGAGACCGCTTGCTAACGCGCGCGGCTCGGACAGGCATGCACCCGCCACTCCCATGAAACTGAAGGCGCCCAGAGCCCGCGAGGACGCGGGCGCTCCACGGTCTGGCACGGGGTCTGACTTTGGAGCGTCCGCGTCCTCGCGGGCTCTGGAAGCGTCGTTGGCAGTTTCACCTTGGTATGACCGGGCGGTCTGCCGCCCGGGGGGCGCGGACGCATTACCCGACGTGCCCCAAGGCTGTTTCAAGATCTGGCGCCGCGTCTCGGAAGGCCACACCTCCGCCCACACCTGGTAG
>MHBL01000231.1 GCA_001803235.1 Lentisphaerae bacterium RIFOXYA12_64_32 | reverse complement strand
GGGGCTGGCGTCTGAAGTGGTCGGAGCGGCTCGCTCCGACGCCCGCGGGACCGAGCCGGTCCCGCCACTTTTGGCGAGCCCCCCCCCAGCCCAGCACCCGCCACTGACGCATCCCCAACGATGGTCCTGCGTCGCGGGTGGACACGCACCGAGCAAGTCCCTTGGCTCAACTGTCGCCGATCGCAGTCGGTTGCGACCGATTGCGATCGACGGCGGTCGGATCTTGCGGGGCGCGGGCCCTCTCCGCCGCCCGTCACGCCAGGACCAGGCTTGCGGCGGAGTTGACTTCCCGGCCCGGCCCCGGCATATTCCGGACTATGGATAACGCTGTATTCAGTCCGGGGTTGCGCCTGCTCTGCTGCCGGTTGACGCGGTTGGGCGGTGCGAACTGGGGCGGGCTTGGCAGCATGTCGGCCCCGTACTGGCGGCTGTACTGGAACCGCGCGCCGGGAGCCACGGTCAGCCTTGAATCGCGGGAGCAGCCGTTGACGCCGGAAATGCTTCTACTCATTCCGCCGAATACGCCGTACCGCGGCCGCGTCGTGCAGGGGGTGGATCACCTGTACCTGCATTTCACCCTGCAGGCGCCGTTTCTGAAAGTTGAGCCGGACCTGTTTGTCTGTCCTGGCACGCCCGAGACTCTGGAACTCGCCCGCCAGATCGCCGCGACCATCGAGCGCGCCGGCGACGGCGCTATGCGTGCCTCCGTGCTCGCCACCGCACTGATCTACATGGCCATGACGCACGTGCCGGAGGATCGGCTCCGGCCGGGCTGCGTCGACGAACGGTTCCAGGCCGTCATGAACCACATGGAGGAGAACCTGGACCGGCGCGTCGCGAACTCCGCACTGGCGGAAATGGCGCGCATGAACACCAACGCCTTCATCCGCCGGTTCCGGAATGTGACCGGCGAGACGCCGCAGAACTTCCTGCGCACGAAGCGCGTCGAACGCGCGTGCATGCTGCTGCACTACTCCGCGCAGAGCATTGAACAGATCGCCGCCGCCACCGGCTTCTGCGACCGCTACCATTTCTCGCGCGCCTTCCGCAAGCTCCGCGGCATGGGCCCCGCCACCTTCCGCCGTATGATGGAGGGGTGACGGCGGTGCGGGGGGGCGCTGAGGGCGTGGGAGGTGAATCCGGGTTCACGGGCGCGTCAGGCAACTGCCATTCTTGGGAGAGTCCACTCAGTACACTTCGTCTCGGAGCAGGACCCGGCTCATGAGGTGATCTCGGCCAGAAGTTCTGACGGCGATACAGGACGGCAGCGGCCGACCTTGTACTCCGCGCGGGCTTCCCGGATTTCCCCCGCCATCTGCGCGCGGCGAGCATCAATGATGCGTTTCTGCACCACCTCGATGAGCGACTCCTGCTCGTCCAAGGACAGCCTTCCCACGGTGGCCAATGCGCGGTCGAATGTGGATGTAGTGGCCATGGAGTCTTGTCCTCTGAGGTATGTCTATGGGAAACTACCGCCCCGTCTCGGGTCTGTCAAGAAGTTCGGTATGTGGATGACGCGAAGCAAGAACTGCACAGGCCCCGCTGGGCTCTTGGACTGCTCCCGAAAGGCAAGGGTCGATCTAGTGCCTGCGGGCGGAAATAACGGCCTGTTGGCCGGGCAGATGGTCGATGAGAATCCGTCGGCAGGCTCTGAAGGCGATGCCGAACCATCGTTGAAGAGACTGCCGGCGGATTATCGCGACCAGGTGCCCGCCCGTCAGGGTTGCCATGGTTCATAGATGTCGCGCGTTGTCATGTCAAAGATCCTTCTGGGGCGGATTACTGTGCTGACCGGACTTCTCTGTGGAGCCGCAGGCAAGGACATCGTGGGCAAGCCCAGGGCGCCCGGTGACTGCCCCTACATGATGCAAGGCATACTGGACGTTGGGGGGGCTTCAGGGGACGGTGACGGTCCTGTCCAGGACGAACAACAGGGAGTTCGTTCTGGACATGTTCGAACGCCTCAAGACGTTGCGGTATGAGAAACCCTGACGACGGATCACACCGTTCCCGCCTGCAGGAGCATGTAGAGGGCCAGGAACTCGACGGTGCTGCGCATCTCGGTGATTTTGAGTTGTTCCTGGTCGGCGTGGGCGTGGGCGAGACGGCCGGCACCGCAGGTGAGCACCGGCATGCCGGGGTACTCCGTGGCGAAAATCCGCGAGTCGCACGACACGGTCCAGCCGGACACCGGCTGGTCCTTCCACATGCCGCACGCCTTGGCCGCAGCCACGGCATTGCGCATCGGGACGGAGTCCGGATCGCCGTCGAACGCGGCGTTGTGCAGCTTGTCGTAGGTGACGTGCACTGCGTCGGCGGCCCGAGCGTTGCTGCCGATCAGGCGCAGGTAGGCGTCGGCGCCGCGCACGGCCGCGTCCGCCATGCGTTTCATGACTTCGGTGATGTCGTGCGTCGGCACGAACCCCTGGCCGCCCTCGAGCGTCAGCAGGTCCACGTCTTCCGCCTTGACCAGCTCGATACTGACCTCTGACTTGGCGAGGTCGCGCAGTTTCGCTTTGGAGCGCACGAACCAGCGGACCAGGTGCGCCATCTTGGTGATGGCCCCGTCGTTTTCCAGAATCGAACCCATGTGCCCGGTCGAGCCGTGCACGTCGACGCGAATGGCCGTGCCCTCGGGCACCACGTCAAGGTGGTGGTGCACCTTGGGCTTGCCGGTGACCGGGTCCATGAACTTGGTCTTGTCGCCGTACAGCGCGACGTACTCGGCCAGCGCGCCGTCGATCAGGTCCTGGACCAGGGCCTTGACGGCGTCGGCCGGCGCGGCGCCGAACCGGATGCGGAACCCGACCTCGCCGCAGATGCGGCTCGGGTGCTCGCCGTACGGACCGATGATGCCGTGACAGGTCTGGACCGGCCGCTGCGGGAAGAGCGCGTGCCGACTTTCCGCCTTGATCGCGCGGCCCTCTTTCTCCATCTCCTCGTTGAGGAACGCGAACAGCTCGAACAGCGGTACGCCCGGGCACTTGAGGTCCGCGCGGTACCACACGGCGCCGCGGTTCGCCGGGTGGATCACATTGTCCGTGCACTCGAGCACGAGGATCGAGTCGTAGAGCTGCTTGAGTTCGCGGTCGGTCGCCAGCGACAGCGAGCCGTTGCCGCCGGTCTCTTCCTCGACGACGAACATAGCGACCACGTTGTCGCGCAAACGCTTGCCGGCAGCCGGCAGGACCTGTGACAGGACTTTCAGCGCCGCGGTCAGCGCGACCACGCCGCCTTTGTCGTCGCACGCGCCGCGGCTGTAGACGATGCCGTTCTCGACGCGCGGCGGGAAATAGGGGTGCACCACGTCAATGTGGGCGTTGAGGGCGGCTCCCGAAGCGGGGTCAGGCCTTGGAATTTGCAATTGGCGCTTGGCGTCAATTGCAAATTCCAAGGCCTGACCCCGTGCCGATGGGATCGTGTACAGGAGGTTGCAGCGGCCGGCGTAGGCCTGCTCCGGCGTCAGGCCTGCGGGGCGCGCCGGTGTCTTCGTGAAGTGCAACTGCGAGTAGTTGCGGTGTGTTACGATGCCCGGGTTGATCGCTCGGCGTTCGCGCTTTGCGTCGACGAACGCGAGCGTGGCCAGTTCCGCCTCGAGAATGTCGAACGCGGCGGACTCCGCGGTGCGCATGACACTCACGTCGCTGTTCGGCGTGGTGTCGAGCCGGCAGAGCCGCACGAGCAGGTCGGTGAGGTACGCCTCGAACTCAGGCGTCCGTGTCATGGCCAGGATCGGGGCCGTCAAGCCAGTAGCGTCGTTCATGCGTGTATTCTCCTGCCGATGATCCCGATGACCTCGACGATTCCGACGATTCCTTCCCCCGCTTCACCCTCCCAGGACTTCGGCGCAGGACTCTTCGAGCACGGACAGGCCGTCCTTGAGGGCGTCCTCGGGGATGGTCAAGGGCGGGGCGATCTTGATGCAGCCGCCGCCGAAGCCGACCGGGGCGAACATAAGCAGGCCTTTCTGGAGGCATTTCTCATTGATGGCCAGGGCCTTGTCCGGATCTGGGTCCTTGGTTCCCGGCTTGACCATGAGCAGGCCGCCGACCAGGCCGCGGTGCATGGCCGCGCCGATGTTCGCCGAGTACTTCTTCTGGATGCGATCCAAAGCGGGTCCCAGCACCTTGTCCAGGTCCGCGGCACGCTGGGTGAGGTTTTCGCGCAGGAGGATTTTGAGGTTCTCGACGGCCGCAGCCACGGGCAGGGGGCTGGCGGAGTGGGTGCTGGTCATTGATCCGGGCGCGTAGAGGTTCATGATGTCGTCACGGCCGATAACCGCACTGATCGGCAGGCTGGACGAGATGCCCTTGCCGCAACAGATCAGGTCGGGGGTGAGGTCGTAGTGCTCGTAGCAGAACATCTTGCCGGTGCGGCCGAAGCCCGCCTGCACTTCGTCCATGATCAGGACGACGTCATTTTTCTTGCACCAGGCGCCCAGCTCGCGGGCGTAATGGTCGGGCAGGAAGTTGGGGCCGATGCCCTGGTAGGACTCGGTGATGACGCCGGCGACGTCTTCCGGGCCGAACCCGTGACGTTGCAGACTCTTGAGGAACAGGGCAAAGCTGGTGTCTTCATTGCGGAACCCGTCCGGGAACGGGACTTGCACAAACCCGGGAGCCGGGTGCACGATCCAGTCCTTGAGCGCATCCATGCCCCCGGCCATCTGGGCCCCGAAGGTGCGGCCGTGGAAGGCGCCGGAGAACGAGACGATGACGAACTTGTGCCGGCCGTGCTTGCGCACGCCGTAGGTGCGGGCCAGCTTGATGGCGTTTTCGGTCGCCTCGCTGCCGGTCGAGAGCAGGAAGACCTTGTCGCGGCCCGGTGGTGCGAGTTTGGCGAGCATTTCGCAGAGTTCGGCGCGCGCTTCGTGCGGGAAGACGTAGGTTGCGAGCAGGGGTTTGTCGAGCGCGCGACGCAGGGCGTCGCAGATTTCGGGGCGTCCGTGGCCGATGTTGGAGACCAGCACGCAGCTCGACCAGTCCAGCCACATGTTGCCCCAGCGGTCGAAGACCTGGCAATCGACGGCGCGGTCCCAGACAATCGGGGGCTGGCCCTGCATGCTGACCGGTTCCCACTTGCTGAGCTTTTCGAACAGCGGCAGGGACTCGGGCACGGGGATCCGGGTGACGATTCGGCGGTACTTAGTATCGACTTTCGGGACGTCGACGGGCGTCAGCGTGTACTTGTGTCCAGCCATGACCGGGCGATTCCTTTCGTCTCAACGAACCTGCGGACTCCGCACTGCCTTCATCCACCGAAAACGGGCTAGGGAATGAAACCAATAAGTTGGGGAAGATAATGCCGCTTCGCCGCGAAGACAACCGGCCTTGCAGTGAGGTGGTTCGACCTGTATAATTCGGAATCTGGTGGCGCGTGCGCGGCGGGCGGGTGCAGCACGCGTCCATCAGCGCTGGATGCCGGACAAAGGCAAAGAGGGAGACGTCCATGTTCACTAGACTGACCCAGCGACGCACGGTTCGGGGTTTCACACTGATCGAGTTGCTCGTCGTCATTGCCATCATTGCGATCCTGGCGTCGATGCTGCTCCCGGCTCTGGCCAAGGCCAAGGAGAAGGGGCGACAGGCGGTGTGCCAGAGCCAGATGAAGCAGATGGGCCAGGCGATCTACATGTACGTCGACGACTTTGACGGCTACCTCCCCGGCCCGGCGGCTGGCGGTATGTACTACCTGCTCACGGCGGCTGATCACTTGCCGCGCTATCTGGCGAACTACCTGCCGTCGGAGGAAATGTGGAAATGTCCGTCCTGCTCGCGGGACGTCCAGCTCCCGTTCGTTGGCACGACTCGGTATCGGTACTACCTGAACCGGGGCTACTCGTATTTCGGCAACTATGGCAACCCTGCCCCTGCGAACCGTACCCGTCCGCAGAAGCTCGAATGGGTTGGCAAGCAGTCCGGCGGTTTCGTGGGCGAGTGGGCGATCGAGGACATCGACGCGTGGAACTACAGTTCGCCCGGCGAGATGGACTCGGCCCCGGTCCACACCCTCGGGCGCAACGTGCTGTATTTCGATGGACATTTGGCGTGGTTGCGATCCAGGCATGTCCCTGGTTCGCTCGTGAGCCCGTGACTGGGAATGCTGCGGTTTAGACCGGCTCTGACTCCGTGACGCTTCTTCCTCGCGCGCCGCCGCCGGTGTCCCTGCCATAGAGAACCGATCCCCCGGCGGGGCATACCGGCCTGGGTGGACTTAGCAGATAGGGTGGACTGTGGCGAAAGCATGGGCGGAGATTGACGAGTCGGCATGGGTGGACAATTTCACGGCGATTCAGAAGCACGTAGCGCCGCTGAAACTCATGCCGGTGGTGAAGGCGAACGCGTACGGCATGGGCGCGCGTCGGACGTCGTCGTCGTTCCGGGCCTGCGGCGCGACGCACCTGGCGGTGTCGTGTCTCGACGAAGGCCTCGAACTGTTGGGGGTCGGGGCTGACATCCTGATCCTGGGCGCGTCGCTGGGCGACGAGATCCCGCTGGTTGTGGCGCATGGCCTGATCCCGTCGGTTCAGGATGTGTCGACGGCGCGGGCGTTGAGCGGGGCGGCGGCAAGAGCCGGCAAGCGCCTGAAGATCCACATCAAGATTGACTCGGGCATGGGCCGGTTCGGCATTCCGCTGGAGCAGGCGCGGGCGACGGTGGCGGAGATCGCGCAACTGCCGAGCTTGGACCTGGACGGCATCTTTTCGCACTTGGCTGTGTCGCGCAGTCGTGACCGCGAAACCCAGAATTCGGTTGCGGACTTCGCCGTCCTGATTCGGGACTTGGCCGCGCAGGGCATTCGTTTCGCGTACCGGCACGTGGGGAACAGCACGGCGATCGCCGGTCTCCCCGAGGTGTGCGGCGACCCATTCAACATGGTGCGGTCCGGGATCGACCTGCAGGGCGGGCACGTTTCGGCGCTGCCGCGCCCCTACCAGACACGCCCCGTGCTGACGCTGAAAGCACGTCTGCTGGCGGTGCGGCACATGCTCATGGGCGCACCGGTCGGCTACGGGCGCACCTACCGCGTCACCAAGGCTGCGGGCGAGCGCATCGGCGTGGTATCGATCGGCTACGCGGACGGTTACTCTCGGCATCTCTCGAACAAGGGCGTGATGCTGGTGCGCGGCCAGCGCTGCCCGGTGACCGGCCTGGTGTGCATGGACTACAGCATGATCTCGCTGGAGAGTGTCCCGGACGCGCAGGTTGGCGACGAGGTGGTGGTGATCGGCAGGCAGGGGAACGACATGGTGTCGCTGGCCGAACTGGCGCGTGCCGCGGAGACGATTCCGTACGAACTGATGTGCGGTCTCGGCCCGCGCGTCGAGCGGCGGTATGTGGCTCGAGCGGGGGGATGATGAGTGTTCATGGTTCGGTGTTCAGGGGCGCGGGTAGTCCTTTGCCCGCGGGTTCCGGGAGACACCGCGAGGTGTCAGGTGGAGACGACGAGGCCCTGACATGGGCGTGAGAGTCAGAAAACCGTTCTACCTTCTTGCCTGTTGCCTTCTTGTTCTGGCGATTGCCGCCGATCTCTGCTTCAAGCGCGTCTGCACGGCTTCGATGATGGCGCGCGCCAAGCGTATCGCGACGATGGCGCGTGCGAAGTCCGCTGCCCTTTCACCGCAGGAGCGGGGCTTGCTCAGCGAGGAGGCCGACCGGCTGATAGTCGAGTCCGACCGATTGACGGCAGTCGGCACCGTAGTCGGGATCGTGGCCATGTTGCTGACGGTGCTGGGCGTTGCGGGTTGGGTCATGTCCCACCGGCGCGGTGAACGCCCCTACTGGCTTGTCCCAGGTATGTTGCTTCTTGTGAGGGTCGCGCTGGCGTTCATGTGGGTGTAAGGGACCGGCATCCGAGTCTCAGTCCCCCACGTCCAGGATGACGCCGCGGCGTTGGAAGGTGGGGATGTCGAGGTTCTGGCCGCCGATGCTGGTCTGCTGGGCGCCGGCGAAGACCCCGGCGGTTTGTGTGACGAACGGCAGTTCGGGCTGCTGACCGTCCTTGCGGCGCTTGCGAGGGCCAGCGTTTCTTTTCGCCTCCGGTTCGGCGGGTTGAGTCACGGGCAGGGCGGACAGGTTTCCGGGATGTGCCGCGAATGTCGTGGGGGGCGGCGGCGCTCCGTCTTCGTGATATCTGCAGACCAGGCCGGTGAGCCGGACCTCGCCCTTCATGTTGCGGTCGGTGTAGGCGCCAACCACCAGGCGTGCATTCTTGCGGAAGTACTGCTCAAAGGCGGCCAGGCACATCTGCATTTCGCCGATCCTCAGGTCGGTGCCTCCCACCAGTGTCACGACAGCGCCGTCCGCCTGCGCCAGCGTGTCTTTGCCGCCGATCAGGGGGAACTCCAGGAAGGTGCGGATGGCGTCCTGCCAGCGGTTCTCGCCGGTGCCCTGTCCCACGCCGATCGTGCAGGTCGCCTGGCGGTGCCGGAGCAGGGCCCGGACGCTGGCGAAGTCCGCGGTCACCAGGCCTTCGGCCACGGGCAGGCGCGCCAGGCCGGCGATGCCTTCGGCCAGCACGGCGTCGGCAATGCGGAACGCGTCTTGGGCCGGCGTGTCCGCTTTGAGCGTCGTGAAAAGCAGGTCGTTGGGCACGACCACGATGGCGTCGGCCAGGCCGCGCAGCACGGTCAGGCTTTTCTCGGCCTCGGTGCGGCGCCAGCTTCCTTCGAAGGCGAACGGCATGGTGACGAGGAGTACGGCGGTCAGTTTCGCGTCTCGCACCAGTTGCGCGACGACCTTGGCCGCGCCTGACCCCGTGCCGCCGCCGAGTCCGGCGATCACGATCAGCAGGCGCCCGCCGGCGAGGAATTCCCGCAACTCGGGCACCGCCGCGCTGGCGGCGCGTTCGCCCAGGGACACGTCCCCACCGCAGCCGTCGTGGCGCGTCCAATCCCCGCCCATGAGGATGCGTGTGCTGACGCCGGTCAGTTCCTCGATGCCGTGACTGTCGGTGTCTGCAATGGCGACGTCGGCCAGGGCGCCCAAGTGCGATGCCAGCAGTGCCGCAACGCGACTGCCGCCGCCACCCAATCCCAGGACGGCCACTTTTTCCGCCGTTTTCGTCATGTCGCCTCCGCCGCTACCATTTCACGGCCTCCGTCACGGCCTTCCAGGCCTTTCGCGCGTCCTGCCGGAGTTGATGCCAGTGCCACAGGGGCGGTTGTGTTTCGGTGCCGATGTTCAGCGACAGACGGCCCCAGCGCAGCAGTCCGATGGGCACGAGAAAGCGTGGGTCTTCCAAGATTTCCGGCTTGCCGCTGGCCAGCCGCGGTCTGGCGATGGTGACCGGCATGCGGAACACGTGCTCGACGAGCCGGTCAATGCCGGCGATTCGTGCGCCGCCGCCGCACAGGCGGATGCCGCTGGCGACGCGGTCGAGGGCGCGATTTGCCTCCAAGTCGGTGCGGATAGCCTCCATGAGTTCCTGCAGGCGCATTTCGATGACCTGTTCGATGGTGGACATCGGGATGTGCCGCGTCGGTTGGCCCAAGCTCTCGACGGCCATCAGCCGGTTGCGTCCGTCGGGGGTCATGGCGGCGGAGCCGGACAACATGCCGAGGTCGTGCAGGATCTTGCGGCACTTGGGCATGGGCAGGCGCAATCCGAGCGACAGGTCGTTGGCGATGTGGTCGCAGCCGACGGTGACTTGACCGGAGTGGAAGCAGCCGGGGCCGTGGAAGACGACGTACTCGGTGACGCCGGCGCCGATGTCGATGAGAAGTACACCCTTGTCAACTTCCTCTTGTGGGCAGGCGGCCATTCCGGCGGCGACCGCGGAGAAGGCGATGTCGGTGGCGGGGTACCCCATGATGTCAGCCAGCAGGCTGCAGTTGGTCTCGATTCGGTTGTGCTGGCCGTAGATGATGTGAACATCGACCTCGAGTTTGCTGCCCACCTGTCCGAGGGGATTGGCCAGTTCGCGCAGCCCGTCGATGCGGTAGACGCGGTCGAAGTAGTGCAGGACCTTCTGATCCGGCGGCAGTGAATAGGCGTGCGCATTTCGCGCCGCGGAAACGATGTCGTCCTCGGTGATCTTGTGGTTGGGCGTGCGCACCATGGTGCTGCCCAGGCTGTTGACCGTGTGGATGTGGTTCCCGGTAATGGCGAGGAACAGCGCCTCGATCTCGACTCCGGAGGCCTGCTCGGCCATGACCAGGGCGCGCTCAAGCTGTTCCTGGACCACGTTGGCGTCCGCCACTTCGCCTTTGACGACGCGCAGCGACGGGACTTCGCCCGCACCGAGAACGGAGATGATGTCGTCCGGCAGCAATTCGCCCATCACGACCTTGATGGTACTGGTGCCGATCTCGACTCCGGTCAGGACGTTCCGCTTCTTTTTCGACATGGTTGTGAAAGCCTGGGCCCCGACGTCGGGGCGGTTGCCCGTCGGTTGCGTCAGTGGCCGTGCCCATGGATGACCAGCAATACGAAAGCAAAGATGAGCGCTACGGCGCCCACCACGCGGATACTCCACACAGGACCGGCGGTGCCGCACGGCTTGGCGATGGCTTGCAGTACGGGCGGCCTCAGGTACGCCAGGCCGGCGAGGAACCACGCCGTGCCGAGGACCGTGACCGCGGCTACGACCGCGTTCCGCATCTGCAACACCGCCAGGCCGATCAGGACGCAGCCGCCAACGATGAGTACCACACCGACGGCTCGGGCTGCGTCCGCCGGGATGCGCAACCACCAGTCCACCGTCTTGCGCATGGCCCGGGGCGCTGCCAGGCACGCCACGCCCTTCAGCAGGGCCAGTATGGCGGCGACTAGAACGACCGTCCTTAGCAATCCCACGGAGGCGAATCTCCTTCGGGTCCGCGCAACCGGCCGTGACTGTATCCGTCAAACTTAGACGAACGCGCCGGAACGTCAAGACGACGGGAGGGGAGAAAGTAATGCGTCAGCCCGTCCCGGCCGGCGGACCGGCCGGTCATACCTATCGGGTTACTGGC
>MHBL01000230.1 GCA_001803235.1 Lentisphaerae bacterium RIFOXYA12_64_32 | reverse complement strand
CAAGTCAAAATCCATCTGCAACGCCTGGCGGACATGGAGTATCTGCTGGTCCACAAGGCGAGCGCCGGCCAGCGTTACGTCTACGAGCTGCTCTACAGCGGCGAGGGCGACCACAGCAAGAAGTTTTTGCTTGGCCTGGTGGACGTGGCCGGGCTGCGCCAGCGTGGTAACTACGATCACAACCGGTCGGCCCAAACTGGCCGGTAGTCGGGGCAAATGGCGGGGTGGTCGGCCCCTGGTCGGGCCTCGGTCGGGCCGTGGTCGGGCCGTGGTCGGGGTAAAAAGTTGCCCGCCGAATCAGAAAAATCAAGCCTAACCAACAAACTTAGCCAAAAACACGAAAAACGCACATCTGGACAGGAAAAAAATTATGCGAACTACGACGACCAAACTGATGCCGAAATCACATGGCAAACGCGCCAAGATCCCTGACAGCCTCACGCAGAGCCTGGCCGAGCTGGCGCAGCGGATGCGGGAGTTCCTCGATAGCCTGCGGCTGAGGAATTATGCTGCGGCCACCATTCGGCTGCGGCGCCTGGGCCTCAATTATTTTCTGCGCTGGTGTAACGACCGCAGCGTGGCGAGCAGCCTGGAGCTGGACGGGGCGCTGATCGCGGCCTATGAACGCCAGTTGCGCAACGCGCTGGATGCCGATCACAAGCCGTTTACCGCCAACAATCGGCACAACTACCTGGCCGCCGTGATGCGATTCTGCAAGTGGCTGGTCGCGCAAGACTTCCTGACCGACAACCCGGCCCAGCGGCT
The DNA here is from genome assembly GCA_001803235.1 of Lentisphaerae bacterium RIFOXYA12_64_32. Taxonomy (GTDB): domain Bacteria; phylum Verrucomicrobiota; class Lentisphaeria; order Oligosphaerales; family YB12-FULL-65-16; genus YB12-FULL-65-16. The sequence goes on along the minus strand of MHBL01000230.1, from coordinate 1,513 downwards.
CAACTATCCCAAGCTCGACCGGCAGCGGCCCTATCACTTGCTCAGTCATCAGGAGATCGAACAAATCCTGGCGCAAGTTGCCGTGACCACGCCCTGCGGCCTAAGAAATCGGGCGATCATGGAACTTCTCTACTCGACGGGCCTGCGGCGAGCGGAAGCGGCGGGGCTTACCCTACAAGATGTTGACGTGGAAACCGGCCTGGTTTATGTGCGCCAGGGCAAGGGCGACAAAGCCCGCGTGGTGCCGCTGGGCGAGCGGGCCGGCCAGTGGGTCGCCAAGTATCTGCGTGAGGCGCGCGAGCACTTGGTCAAGGGGCGGACGACCACGGCGCTGTGGCTCAGCCAGTACGGCCGGGCGCTGGCGCCGGAAATCCTGGGGCAGCTCGTGCATCGATGCGTGCTGTCGGCCGGGCAAAGCGGCGCCTGCCACCTCTTCCGGCACGCCATGGCCAGCCAGATGCTCGATAACGGCGCCGATTTACGGCAAATCCAGGAGATGCTGGGGCATGAGCAGCTCGGCACGACCCAGATTTACACGCATCCCAGCCCAGACAAAATCAGACAAGTGTATCGCGACACGCATCCGGCCAATACGCACGCGCAGCCGCCAGCCGCGCCACTGAGCGCCACCATCCAGCGCCGTCACCGGCATGTCACCGCGACCCCGGGCAGCCGCACTGCCTGGCCGCAGAACGAGTTGTCCCGGTGGGTCACAGCGCACCTGGCCGCGCTCCGGCAGGCCAACTATCGCCCAGCGACTATCGAGCTGCGCGAGCGGTATCTCAAACGCTTGGTGCTCTACTGCCAGGAGCGCCAGATCACACAACCGCAAGCGCTGACCGTGAGCCTGTTGCAACTGTACCACAAGCAGTTGCTGGGCAGCCAGGCCGAACCCGGCCGGTCGTCCGGCTACATCAGCGGCAATCTGCGGGCGGTGCGACTGTTTTGCACGTTTCTGGCCGAACAGCGCCAGTTGCCCAGCAATATCGGCGCGAAGCTGCCCATCCCGAAAAAGAAAAAAGCATTGCCGTGTCAGATCCTCACCCCGCAAGAAGTCGCGAGCCTCTTGGCACAACCCGACACCAAACAACCACTGGGCCTGCGTGACCGGGCGATCATCGAGCTACTGTACGCGACCGGCCTACGCCGGCAGGAACTCGTCGCCCTCCAGATCGAGGATTTCCAGCCGCTCCAAGCCAGCGTGCGGATCACCAAAAGCCGCAACGGCCAGCAACGCCTGCTCCCCGTGGCTCCCAGCGCCTCGGCCTGGATCGAACGCTACCTGCGCGAAGTCAGACCGATGCTTTGCGCGGCAGCCGGCCCCAACGCCTTGTTCTTGGGCCTGTTCGGCCAGCCACTCTGCCCCGGCTACATCAACGTCAGACTCCAGCACTACGCCCGCGCCGCCGGCATTACCAAGCGCGTCAACTGCCTGCAATTGCGCCATGCGATGGCCACCGCCATGCTCGACAACGGCGCGGACCTCCGCCACGTCCAAGAAATCCTGGGCCAC
>MHBL01000229.1 GCA_001803235.1 Lentisphaerae bacterium RIFOXYA12_64_32 | reverse complement strand
GGTCGTTGCCTGCACAGGCAAAGGAAGTGCGGAGGAATTTCTGGCGGCCAAGCACTAGTGCCCACGGGTGCAAATAACGGCCGGTTGGCCGGGCAGATGGTCGATGAGCATTCAACGGCACGATCGTAAGGCGATACTGGAGTATCGTTGTCGATCGTACCGTTGAATGATCGCGACCAGGTGCCCGCCCGCCAGGGTTGCCATGGCCAAGACAAGAGCTGTAATGTACTACAAAAGCAACGTTCTTGATGGGATCGTGGTGTTGACCGCAGTTCCACACGAAACGGCCCGCCCTTCGGGTTGCCATCCCTCGGCGCCCAGCCGCTCCGAGCCTTCCGAGACGTACGTCGGGTACGCCTCGAAAGTCCCGAATCGACTGGACATCCGAGATCTGGCAAGCCAGCAGGCCGTTATTTGCACCCGGGGGCACTAGTCATGATTCGAACCGAACACCTGACGCGGGACTACGGCGACGGCCGCGGCGTCATTGACCTGAACCTGAACGTCCCCAAGGGCAAGATCTACGGCTACATCGGCCCTAACGGCGCCGGCAAGACCACCACGATCAAGCTGCTCTGCGGCCTGATCATGCCGACCAGTGGCCACGCGTTTATCAACGATATTGAGGTGCTGCCGAAAAACAACGCCACCATCAAACGCATGATCGGATACCTCCCGGACATCTTCGGGGTCTATGACCAGATGAGCGTCTGGGAATACCTCGATTTCTTCTGCGCCGCCTACCGTATCCCGCCGCGCGAACGAGGAAACCGCATCGACACGGCCCTGACCCTGGTCGACGGCAAGTACATGATGGACTACCAAGTCACCTCACTGTCACGCGGCATGCGCCAGCGCATCGGCCTGGCCAAAACGCTCCTGCACGACCCGGATGTTCTCATCCTCGACGAACCGGCGGGCGGCCTCGATCCCAACGCGCGCATCGAAATGCGCCGCACCATCCAGCGGCTGCGCGACCTCGGCAAGACGATCCTGTTGTCCTCGCATATCCTGCCGGAACTGGCGTCGGTCTGCGACCTGGTGGGGATCATCCACGGCGGCATCATGCGGGCCCAGGGCACGGTCAGCGAGATCACCGCCAACCTGCGCGAACAACTGGTGATCGTCCTGGTGGTGGATTCCTCCGTCCCGCAGGCGGTCAAGTGCTGCATGGAGTTCCCGCACTGCAAGGACGCCGTCGCATCGGGCAACGAGATCCGCATCATCTTCGCCGGCACGCGCGGCGAGGTGGCCGATCTGAACAAACTCCTGGTCGAGCGCGGCGTGCGAGTGGTCAGCATCAAGGAGGAGGAAGCCGATCTGGAGAAGGTCTTCCTCACGGTCACCGGACGCGACAAGGACACCACGGCGGGCAGCGGTGCTGCGAAACCGGGCGCCGCGCCATCGGCTTCCATAAGGGCAACCGGCGCGCCCGTCCCGGCGCCCGCGCGGCCGGCACCTGCGCCCGCACAACCGGCGCCCGCGGCAGACGCGGCCAAAGCGCCGCCGCCCGCTAAACCTCAAACCAACAAGAACGCGCAAACGCACGAAAAAGACGCGAAGCTGTCCGACCTGCAAGCCAAAGCGATGAAGTGGAAGATCAAAACCAAGAAATAGAGTGCCTGACTTCAGGCATTCGGGGCTCAGCGGAAACGGTGCACCCTGGAGCGCCCGCGTCTCGCGGGCTGAACCGTCGCCAGGTGTGCAGGTGCGTGTGACAGGGCTCGGGGCTCGGAGTTCAGAAATGCGCAACCAATTCAACATCAGAGTGCTCCTTCGTGACACCTGAAACCTGAGCACCCATCCCGCAAGACGAGGTTCGGTAAGCAGCGCCACAGAATAGTTTGGAATGGACCATGCTGAAGCTTTGGGACAACCCGATCTTCCTGCGCGAGTTCCGGACCAATGCCCGGTGCCGCAAGACCCTGGTCATGACACTGGTCCTCATCGTGTCGCTCGCACTGCTGATCCTCGTGCTATGGCCGCGCACGGGCATCTTCTCGCAGTTCAACACCGACGAAATCTTCTCGGTCTTCCTGAACCTGAACCTGGCCTTGATCATCCTGCTGGTGCCGGCGTTCGTCTCCACGACGATCACCATTGAGCGCGAAAACCAGTCGTTCGACCTGCTCTCGACCTCGTTACTGACACCCTCCGAAATCATGTTCGGCAAACTGTTCAGTTCGCTGGCCATCACCTTTCTGGTGGTGATCGTTTCGACGCCGGTGACCTCCGTCTGCGCCTTGAGCGGCGGCATCAGCATCCCCCGGCTCGCCAGGGCATACTCGGTCATCCTCCTCGCCACGCTGACCTACGGGCTGCTCGGCCTGGCGATCAGTTCTCTGTGCTACCGCAGTTTCACCGCCCTGGTCATCACCTACCTCGGCCTGATGGTCCTGGCGGGGGCTACATGGCTGCCGTCCGTACTCCTGCCGCATTTGGTCGGGCTTCGGCCCGTCTGGCAGGCGCTCCGCAGCCTGAGCCCGTTCGAAGCCCTGTTCGCCCTGAATCACCCCGAACGCTATGAACAGGCGGTTCAAGGCTTCTCGGCGGAGACGGTGTTCACGTTCTATGTTGTCGGCATGGTTGTGCTTAGCCTGGTGTTCTTCGGCGTGTTCTGCAAGCATGTTCTGCTGCCGCCTCCCTCCAAGCCCCCGAAGCTCCAGCACATGTACACCGACACCCGCACCATGGTCCGGCGCAAGCTCATGTTCCCGTTCTACCTCATCGACCCACTGCGGCGCAAGCGGCCCATTCCGCGCTGGCGCAACCCGGTGTTTGTGGCCGAGATTCGCAGTCGTATCTTCGGCAAGCCGAAGTTCATTCTCCGAAGCCTGGCCACCTGCATGGTGATCTCGCTCGTTCTTCTCACTCTGGTCGCGATGCAGTTCGCGACCCAGCTCTCGCCCGACATGGTGCGCCTGGTGGCCATCATCTTCCAGGTCGGCGTGGTGGCCTTCTTCGCCCCCGCGGTCTGCAGCGGCAGCATCACCGACGAACGCACCAGCGGCACCCTGATCCTGCTGCGCATGACCCGCGTCTCGGCCCTCAAAGTCGTCATCGGCAAGATCAAGGCCGGCCTGCTGTACGTGCTGATGTTCCTGGCCAGCAGCCTGCCGGTACTCTGGGCCCTGACCTACCTGGAGGCCCAGGCCTCGTACTGGCGCATCGGCGCCTGGATGGGCATCCTGGTGCTCACCACCATGGTCTTTGTGGTTGCCGGACTGTGCGCCTCCACGATCACGGAAAGCACCGCTGCCGCCACCGCCGTCAGTTATGTCTTCTCCGGCATCGTCTGCCTCGGAACCCTGGGCGTACTCCTGCTCGGTTCGCGCATCGGACCTGAACTGCAGACGTTCGTCCTCACGTTCAATCCCCTGGTGGCCGCACTGCAGATCACGTCGGACACCTGGTTCGGCGACCTGCCGAAGCTGTTCGGCAACCGCTTATGGCAAAACAGCCTGATGGCTCTCGGAGGGATTACGCTGGTGTTGACAATGATAACGGCATTGCGAGTCCGGTACATCTTCAACCACCGGGTGTAAAGACCGGCATGGTTCACGGTTCAGAGGTTCAAGGTTATGAGGTTATCGAATGCAAGCGTAGATTCGAGCAACCGTGAACCCTTGAACGGTGAACCTTTGAACCTTGCGGCAAAACACAGCAGACCGAAAATATGATCCCAACGATCGAAACATTCCTGGTCCTGTTTCCCCTGTTGATCCCCGTCTGGGAACAGCGCCCACTGCTCCCCGACGACCTGTTCCCCACGCCCTATCCCATCCACATGAGCGGGGCCGATATCCACATGCAGCGACAGGGCCTGGGCGTCGTCGACGCCGAACTGCGCTGCATCCTGGCGCAGCATCTGCGCCAGTCCGGCGAACCCGCTGCCCAGGAAGTGTTGCGGTCCCAACTCCATACCGAGAAGGACCCTCTCGTGCTGGCCACGATCCTGCAGCAATTCCTCTTCATGCCGCTGGAACCGCCGCCCGTAACAGAAACCCTGGCGCCCCTGCTCAATCATCCATCCCCGGATGTCCGATTCTGGGCCGCCGGACTCTACGGCCGCATCCGGGACGCGAACCTTGCCACTCTGGCCCAGATGGCACTCAAGGACACATCGCCCTCCGCCAGGGCTGCCGCTTCAGCCACCCTGCTCCGGCGCGCGGCCGACCTGGAGTTCGACGTGCTCAAGGGCATGATCCAGGCGACCGATCAGCAAGTCCGGGCTGATGGGCTGTCCGCAGCCATGGGAAACGCGCGGGTGGCCGAACTGCAGACGGAACTGTTGACCGCCTGCGACGACGACAACGTCCGGGTGCGCTTCGCTGTGGCCGGCGGGGTCGACCGCGTCCCGGACGACCTGCTTCAACGCCTGACCGCCAAGCTGGCGAGCGACCGTAATGCCTCCGTGCGCAGCGCCCTGGTTCAAGCCATGGGCCGACGCAAGTCCGAATCGTTGCTGCCGCTACTGCTGAGCCTGGCGGCTGACCCCGATGCGGAGGTCCGGCGGCTGGTGGCCGAGCAGTTGACCGCCTTCCCGGGGCAATCGACCATCGAGGTGCTGGTCCGCCTCTTCGACGACACGGCGAACCTGGTGCGCTGCCAGGCGGAAGACACGCTGGTCGCCATCCACCCGCAGTCCCCCGTGATCACCGCGGTCGCCGCCCGCCTGGGCGACGCCAATACACTGGCGCGCTACCACGTTTACCGGGTCCTCGGCCGACTCAATGCCCGTGAACACGACCGCGCCATCCACGACGTGCTGAAGTCCGAAGACCGCCCTGAGAACATCGGTGCGGTCATGTTCGCGCTGGGACTTCTCGGCGCCCGCGTCGCCGCGCCGGACATCGCTGCCGCGGCGGGGCATGAGAGCTCCATCGTTCGCGAAGAGGCCGCCCGCGCTCTCGGGCGGCTCAACGACCCCACCACGTTCGATACCCTCAACCAGTTGCTCTTCGACAAGGACAAAACGGTTCGCGCCGCCGCGCTGATCTCCGCCGGCTGGACCGGCAGCGGCCCGGCTTTCAGCGCCAGCCTCTTCAAGGCCCTTAAGACATTCTCCGATGACCAGATGACGTCCGAAAACCGCGCCGCCGCCTGCTGGGCTGCGGGGCGCCTCCGCCCCTGCGATGAGGAACTGATCACCCAACTCATTCGCCAGGCCACGACCCCGGTCGTGCCAACCCCGGAAGGGCCCCAGTTCGAACAGGACTTTGTCATTGTGTCCGCGGTACTCGGACTGTCGCAGTGCGGCAAGGACGACCCCAAGGTGCGGTCACGCGCCGAAGCCGTGCACCGCAAGTGTTCGCTCGACCCCTCGACGCTGGATCCCCTGTCGATCAAGGGCCAGATGCTCCTGCCGTCACCCGAGGTTCGCGAGTTTGCGTTCCGCCAGGCGACGGCCTATATGAATGGCGAGAACATCGAGCCCGTTGCCCGCCCCAAAGGCTCGTTGGTTCTGCAGTATGGCGAGTACCTCCCCGAAGAGGAAAACCCGTAGTCCGTTCAGCCCGCGGCCAAGGCGCGGGCCCAGCCCGAATAGGATGCTTGTGTTGATGAACTGGAAACGCACTCCCAAGCCGGACTTAGCAACGGATGTCGGCGCGTTGCAGCGCCAAGTCCAGCACTTGGAGAAGGAGCTGCTTGAGCTCCGTAAGGCCTGCGACGAAGCCCGCCGCGTTCAGGTGCGGCTGGACGAGGTCACCGCCAACAGCCGTGAATGGGTCTGGGAGGTGAATGTCGCGGGAAACTACACCTACGTCAGTACGGCGGTGGAGAAAGTGCTCGGGTACCAGCCAGGAGAATTGCTCGACAGCTCGATGTTCACGCTGTTCCCGACGGCCGAACGCGAGGATACCCGCACCGCAATGCTCGGGTTCTTCAACCAGAAAGAGCCGTTTCGTTCCTTCCTGCACCGCAAGGTGCACAAGGACGGCACAGCGATCATGACCGTCTCTTCGGGCGTGCCGGTCTTCGATGCCGCCGGGAATGTCACCGGCTACCGTGGCGCCGACGCCGATATCACCGCCCGGAACCGCGCCGAGAAAGAACGCCTGCGGCAGGAACAACAGCTCTACCACGTGCAAAAGTTCAAGAGCCTGCAGAAATTCGCCGGCGGGATCGCTCACGACTTCAACAATATCTTGATGATCATCCTGGGCAACGTGGACCTGGTCCTCATGGACCTGCCCGAAGGCGCGCCTGAGCATGACATGATCCAGGACCTGAAGATCGCGGCGCAACGCATGGAACGACTGTGCCAGGGCCTGACGGAATACGCCGGCAAATCGGACGTGAACATCGAACCGGTCGCGATCAACGAACTGCTGGAGCCGCTCATCGACAAATTGCGGCGCGAAGGCCCGCCCCAGATCAAGCTGGAGGCAAGCCTGGCCGCCAACCTGCCGCCGGCCAAACTCGACCGTCGCCAGGTCCCGGAAGTGCTATCGCACCTGCTGACCAACGCCGTGGAAGCGCTCGAAGGCAACGGCGGTACGATTCATATCTCGAGTGGTTCGCAGCATTTCGACATGGCCGCACTCGTCCACGTGCACCTCTGCGACGGCATGGCCGAAGGAATGTATGTGGTGGTCAGTATCGCAGACACGGGGCCCGGCATTCCCGAGGACGTCCTGCCGCTGGTGTTCGATCCGTTCTTCTCTACCAAACCCCGCCACAAAGGCCGCGGCCTCGCACGCGCGCTCAGCGTTGTGCAGGCCCACGGCGGCGGAATCCGCGTCAGCAGCACACCGCACAAGGGCACGACCGTCACCGTCCTCTTCCCCGCCGACGCGCAGTGACCGCGGATCGGTGGCGCGGGACCTCCGGGACCGCGGCGGGGTGCTCGGGTCCGTCCCGGACCGAGGTCCTCGGCCGGAAACCGGCCCGAGCACTCCGCTTCGGCCGCGGAGCGTCCGAGCCACAGTCAAGCGCCCCTCGGAATCATCGATGTCTTCGGGATCATCGAGGTCTTCGATACCCTCGTTCCCCGGATCCCCCTTGCCCCTTGCCCCTTGCCCCTTGCCCCTTGCCCCTTGCCCCTTGCCCCTTGCCCCTTGCCCCTTGCCCCTCGCCTGTCGCCTCTGGCGTTCCGGCATTCACCGCGCCACGGCAGCCTGCGCGCGCAGCTTCATCTGCCAGTACTCAGCCCAGATGTCCGTGGCCCGAGACGCCTGCAGATCGAGGGCGCCCTCACCGCTCACGCGGTCGCGGAACAACCCCTGGAGTGCGTGCATGTACGGTCCGTCGTTGAACCGGACCTGTAGGGAAACACTCGGCCCCGTGGCATACGGCTTTACCGGTGGCGGTCGCCGCACCACCGACTGCGCCGCAACGCGAATGCGCCCCAGCGTTTCGGCCTGCGGGTAGCACACCGCGCCGCCAACCGACACCGACTCCTTCACCGCCACACCGACGATACCCGGCAGCAGACTTGCGGCCTCCGCAACTCCGGCGGAGTCCGCCACAATCAGCACGGTCGGAACGCTGAAGTCGCCGGCAATCGCCGATTCCATCCCGATCTCGCCCACGCTCACACCGTTCAACAGCAGGTCGGCAATGTCCGGCTCATAGGTGTGGTTCAGCAACCCGTTGCGGGTACCGAACTTCGAGTGGAACCCGTGCAGGACCAGCCCCGCAAACGACGCATCCAAGCCGCCGGCCCAGTCACTGCGGTACGGGGGTTTCCCGCAGATGGCCCTGGCACCCTTGGGCAGTTGCGCCAGGTCGATGTTCCGCCCGTAGTAGTGCTCGTCGTAAACCACCACTTCGTCCGCACCGCCCTCGCGCAGTCCCTCGACCAGCGCGACCAACTCGGCCATGAACCACGCCCGGCCCTGGGCGTACTCCGCACCGTGCGGCGACGCCTGGCTCTCGTGCACAATCCCACCCACCCCCTCCATGTCGCAACGGATCATGTACTTCTTCATCGGCACACCCAACCCTCCTGCAAACCACATCACGAACACAACGTCCGGCCACAGTTACCATACCTTCGCCCCCGCCGCTTGCCATGGATTGCCGTCAGTCAAGTGGCGCGGGACCTCCGGGACCGCAGTAGAGTGCTCCGGTCCGTCCCGGACCGAGCCCCTCGGCCGGGGATCCGTCTTCGCCCGAGCAGCTTCCGCCGTCGCTCTGGCTCTGGCGGACATGTCGCCGGACAGAGCCGGCCCGAGTGCCCCGCTTCGGCCGCAGAGCGTCCGAGCCACGGCCGCGCACTACAGCGAGGACACACCTACCGACCCGCGGGTCGTGGCTCCGCATCCCCTCGCCTCCCCCTCAAGGTCGGTTAGCGCGGCGGTACTGCGCGGGGGTGGTGCCGGTCAGGCGCCGGAACACGTGCGTCATGTACTGCACGGTACTGAACCCGGTGCGGTCGCTGATCTCCTTCAGCGACAGGTCGGTGCCCTGCAGCAGTTCGCGTAGCCGCTGCAGTCGCACCCGCTCGATCTCCGCGTGCACACTGCGCCCCAGCCCGCGCTGAAACCGTTTCTCCAGCGTCGACCGCGCCATGTGCACGGCCTTTGCCACATCCGGCACGGTGAGCCCGGTGCACGCGTGGTCGCGGACGTAACGGATCACCTCGGACAAGTGCGCATCGGTGATGGCCAGTGTGTCCGTCGACTGACGCGTGGCGATCCCCAGCGGTTCGATGACTCGGCGCCGACAGGCGGGCTTCTCGCCCGACATGAGCTGATCCAGGAGTTCGGCCGCCTCGTATCCCAGCCGGTCGGTGCCCTGGATCACGCTGGACAGCGGCGGAATCGCCAGCTCGCACATCAGTTCGTCGTTGTCCACCCCGATCACGGCGACCTCGTCCGGAACGCACGCGCCGATACGGCGGCACGCTTCGAGCACGTGGCGTGCCCGCGCGTCGCTGCAGGCCATAAGTGCCACCGGTTTCGGCAAGCCCCGGATCCATGCCGTCAAGTCAGACTGCAGCGCTTCCCAGCGCCGCGCTGTCGCGTGCCGCCCGACAAACGTCGAACAGACAAGACCCGCCGCGGCCAAGTGGCGCACAAACGCGTCCAGCCGTTCCTCCGACCAGCGGTTGATGCCCGTACGCGGGAAACCACAATACGCAAAATTCCGGTGTCCGCGTACTCGGAAATGCTCCACTGCCAACCGCGCGATCGCGTCGTTGTCCGTGGCCAGGTACGGCACGCGCGAGTGGGGCTCATACCCCCCGTACCCCCCGCCAATCCCCACCACCGGGATGCCGAGACCGCAGATCGCCCGGACCACCCGGACGTCGTCGAAATCCGCAATGATCCCGTCGCCCCGCCACTGCTTAGGACTCGGCATCTTGGCCAGCGGCTCGTCCTCCACATACAGGCTCCAGTTCCCGGCCGTGCGCACGTACCGGGCAATGCCCATGATGACCTTGCGGTCGTACGGCTTGTTCACATTCATAATCAGCGCGACACGTCGCAGAGTTGGCACCGTTGTGACTCCTCTTCGGTGGCGCGGGACCTCCGGAACCGCAGCAGGGTGCCTCGGATCCGTCCCGGACCGAGGCCATCGGCCGGGGATCGGCCGAAGCACCCCACTTCGGCGCGGGACGCGCCGAGTCACCCACCGCCTAACCCGCACCGATGAATAAATATCGTAAATCTAATACGTTTTTTTACCATTGCCTCTCGGCTATGCAAGCCGTATCTTCGGTTAAGGCACAGGCGAGCTATGTTCCTGGTGCCGCCGACTGGGGCATAACCACAAGAGCAAAGGAGATCCGTCATGGGCAGCAACAAACACCAAGGGACGTTCCGTTTCTCGTTCGGGCCGTGGAATATCCACCAGGGCGCGGACCCGTTCGGCCCGACGGTGCGGAAGAATATCACGTTCGCCAAGAAGCTGACGCTGTACAAGCAGATGGGCTTCGACGGCGTGCAGTTCCACGACGACGATGCCGTGCCGAAACTCAACGACATGACCGCGGCCCAGATCCGCAAGGAGGCGACTGCGGTGAAGAAGGCCCTCGACGGGCACGGGCTGCAAGCCGAGTTCGTGGCGCCGCGCCTCTGGGAAGACCCGCGGACGATCGACGGCGGCTATACCTCGAACAGCGCGGCCGAGCGCGAGTACGCCCTGGACCGGTCGCGGAAGACGATCGACATCGCCCGCGCGCTCGGAACGCGCAACGTCGTGCTGTGGCTGGCACGCGAAGGCACCTATGTCCGAGAAGCCAAGGACTCCGTGGTCGCCGTCGAGCGCCTGGCCGCTGCCGTGCAGATGATGCTGGACTATGACCCAAAGGTGCGCATCCTCATCGAGTCGAAGCCCAATGAGCCCATGGACCACACCTACATCCCGACCATCGGCCACGCCATCGCGCTCGGGTTGATGACCAACGCGCCGGAGCGCGTCGGCTGCCTCATCGAGAGCGCACACGCCCTGCTCGCCGGCCTCGATCCCTCCGACGAAATGGGCTACGCCATGGCGCAAGGCAAGCTGTGGAGCGTCCACCTCAACGACCAGAACGGCATGAAATTCGACCAGGACAAAACGTTCGGCAGCGTCGACCTGCGACGCGCGTTCAACCAGGTCCGGATCCTGGACCGGCACGGCTACGGCAACAAGGGCGAGTGGATCGGCCTCGACGTGAAAGCCATGCGTTCGCAGAAGGACGATGTCGCCACCAAGCACCTGCGCAACAGCCAGGAGATCTTCCTGAAGCTCCTCGAGGTCAGCCGGTCCCTGGACAACGCCCTGATCGACAAGCTCATTGCCGAGCGCGACTACGAGGAACTGGAACTGCTCATCGTCAGCGCCCTGATGGGCGACTGAGGTGGCTCGGCGCGTCCCGCGCCGAAGTCCGGAGCCGTGGCTCGACGCGTCCCGCGCCGAAGCAGAGTACTCGGGCCGGTCTCCGGCCGAGTGGACTCGGGGCGGGACGCCCCCGAGTACCCTGCGGCGGTCCCAGAGGTCCCGCGCCACTGCCTGCACATCACGCTCGGCATTCGCCCCGCGGCCACCGCTCCGGCCAGGCGTTCCGGAACGGCAGGCTCAACCCACCAACGGGTTCCGCCAGCGGAGTCCGGGGACGCGGGGCAAAATCCGTGTCGGTACTGCACAACTCACAGCCGTGTTGCAGGGCGAGTGCCGCCAAGTGCGCGTCCGTGGTCAGGTTGCCGGCCGTTCCTGCCTGTTGCAGCAAGGAGGCCACCAGGGCCCAGTGCCCATCCAACGGCTCCAGGACACGGACGCACGGCTGGCCGAACCAGGAGTTGACCTGCCCGACCGCCTCGCCGACTCCGCACGCGTGGCCTCCCCGACAGGCGGGCGGCCCGCTCGTGCCCCCGGCGCGCTAGGGCAATGGACGGCAATCTCTCACGCCCTGTGTGGGAGACGCGCAATCTCGACGACCAGGTGATGCGTCAGCGCCCCCCCCGGGCGGATGCGCCCGATCATGTGTGGGCGTTACTCACTGTTTG
>MHBL01000228.1 GCA_001803235.1 Lentisphaerae bacterium RIFOXYA12_64_32 | reverse complement strand
TGAGGACTCCCATGGACAAAACGCTGACGCAGACCCTGACCCAGCACCACAACAAGAGCTGGACGATGAACCTCCAGCCGATCCACTGGGCGCTCTTGGGCTACTACTCGAAGCGGCGTGCCAAGACGCGGAGCGACACGCTCCGCGAGCTCATCGAAATGGTCGCTGTGCGCGACAAGACCTTCGACGCCAAGGGGTTCAAGGACTACGTGCTCAAGGAGCTCATCGAGGAAGAGCGCGATCCCGACGCCCGGGACGTGCTCCGCGCGCAGCTAGAGGAGTTCGTGAAGCAGCGGAAGACGGGGTAACGGCAGTGCGTGGCGGCCAACGTCGAATCGTCGCAGGGCGTCATCCTCTTTGCGGAGGCATGGTGGCTGTACCACCTTGTCGGAGTCTTGGTATACAAGATGGCGACGCGCTCCTATTCTAGAGGGGGAACCGATGACACCGGCTGACGGAGCCACGCGCATGGTAACGGCCGTCGCAAAATCGGGACACCGACGCGGGCAGTCGTACGTCCCACCTGAGGATGTGGCCGCGACCACCTTGGAGGATCTCCTCGGTGGCCTTCGCTCCATTTCCGCTGATCAGCAGCAACGTCTTGCGCTCGGTCCTGCTGTAGATCAGCAGCCGTCCGTCCGACTTTGGGTGGCCGGCGACACCGCTCTCGTTCGTCGTCCATGCGTGGCGATCGTAGGCACCCGCGAGGTGACCGAGGCCGGTGCAGCGCGCGCCCGCCGCCTGGCCAAGGAGCTCGCCCAGGCCGGCGTGGTAGTCGTGTCAGGCCTTGCGAAGGGCGTCGACACAGAGGCCCTCCAGTGTGCCATCGAGAACGGCGGCAAGACGATCGCTGTCATTGGCACTCCGCTCGACACGGCGTACCCCGCCGAGAACAAACGTCTCCAAGAGACCATCTACCGCGAGCACCTCCTGGTTTCGCAATTCCCACAGGGCTCGAGGGTGTTCCCCGGTAATTTCCCTCAGCGGAACAAAGTCATGGCAGCCATCACGGACGCTACCGTGATTATGGAGGCCTCCGACACGTCGGGTACCCTCCACCAGGCTGCAGAGTGCCAGCGCCTCGGCAGATGGCTCTTCATTGCCCACGCTGTTGTCTCCGACAAGGCTCTCACTTGGCCGGCCAAGTTCCTCGGTCATCCCCGCGCTAGGGTTCTCACAGACTCTCGAGACCTCCTGGCCGTGCTCACAGCCTAGCTTCATGGCGCTCACCGTGATCTCTCTTGCCGCGTATCGGACCCGCGGCAGCGGTTGGACGCAGGATGAGTACGATGCCGCGGCATTCGTCCACGCTCTGAAGGGTGAGGACATCAAGAACAGGTACGCCGACATCAAGGTCGCCGGTCGAAGGGTGCGCCTCACGAACGCCAACAGGGACTCCGCCCTCGAGTGGTTCGGGGAGATGGCAGCCGACCTTGTGCCTCCCGCGAAGCGCGGTATCTGGCAACTGGTTCCGATTCCTGGTCACCTGTGTGCTGTGGGTGCGGACGCTCCGGGTCGCACAGGCGTCTTGGCAACAGCTCTTGCGACCCAAAGCGAGGGCCGCGGAGTGGTGCTGGACGCGCTCCGGTGGGTTGAGGTGGTCCCGTCCGCCCGGCGAGGCGAGGCACCGCGCGACCCGGACTATTGGTACGATCGTCTTACGTTCACGAGCACTCAAGCTCGCCGCGCTGTGAAGAACGCCCGGTGCGTTCTTGTCGATGACGTTCTCACGTCCGGCTCCCACCTTCAGGCGGCGGCGGCCATGCTGTCGGAGGCCGGAGCCACAGTTTCTCGGGCAATTTGCGGCGGCCGGGCGGTTCAAGATGCCGTGGATGATTCGTGGGAGCGGATCACTGTTTCCCTCGACGATTTCACACCAGGGTAAGGACCCCAGGTTTGAGGCGTACCGCCTCTCACGCCAGGCCCTCTCGTCGCGATCTTGCCGTCGAGTGGATGGGCCTGGACAGTCCCACCGCCCTTGCGCTCCGTCTGCCATCGCTCTCATCACGGCTGTCCGGCGACTTTCGTCGCCTTTGTCGTTGCCTCGGCGACGAGCTCCGCCAGAACCTCGTACGGCTGCGCCCCCACGACGCCGCGCCCGTTCGCGACGAACGTGGGCACGCCGGTGACGCCGAGCTCCCGGCTGCGTCGCCAGTCGGCATCGCGGAGCCTGTCAACGAGTTTGAGACACTTGCCGTTGGGAATTTACTGTAGATCGCCGGTCGATCAGGAGCGTGGGAAAGAGATCGTTGAAACCTGATTGAGGGGGATGCCGGAGTGCCAATCCGGCCCGGCGCGTCCGGCCTTGGACATCCTGGCGCGAAGTTTTCGACCGCCGATCTCATGACGCCGCCTTTTCGGGAATGGGCGGGTTGATCCAGACCGCTGGCGGGAGCTCTGCCAGTCTGGGCGCGCGCCGCACGAATCTCTCCGGATGTGCCGCGAAGGCCGTGGCCATGACCGCTCCGCGGCGGCCCAGCACCACCCCGCTCCTGCCGTAGTGCACTGTCGCTGGCGTGAGCATCGCCAGCCCCGAGTGGTAATGGTCGTTGTTGTACCAGGAGATGAACCTCCCACAGAACGACCGACTGTCCTCGAGGCAGCCGAAGCGCTCTGGGAAATCCGGCCGGTACTTCAGCGTCTTGAACTGCGCCTCAGAAAACGGGTTGTCGTTGCTCACGTGCGGCCGGCTGTGCGTCTTGGTTACGCCCAGGTCCGCGAGCAGCAGCGCCACCGGCTTCGAAGTCATCGAGGAACCACGGTCGGCGTGCAGCGTCAGCGTGCCCTCTCGGATGCCCTGTTTCTGGCACGTCTCCTCGATGAGCCTCTTGGCCAATGACGCCAGCTCCCGATCTGCCACCATCCATCCGACCACGTAGCGGCTGAAAATGTCGAGCAGCACGTAGAGGTAGAAATACGTCCACTTCGCCGGGCCCAATAGCTTCGTGATGTCCCAGGACCAGATTTGGTTCGGTGCCGTCGCCAAGAGCTCCGGCTTCTTGTACGTCGGGTGCCGAAGCTGGTCGCGCCGCTCGCGGATCTCCTTCGCCCGCGAGAGCACACGATACATCGTCCGCTCCGAGCACAGGTACTGGTCCTCGTCGAGCAACGCCGCGACCACCGCGCCCGGCGCCCGGTCGACGAAGCGCTCGCTGTGCAGAACCTCCAGGACCTGCGCTCGCTCCTCAGCCGCCAGCGCCCGCGGTACCATTCGACGCCGCGGTTCCACGACCGCCCGAGGGCGTCGCCGGCGGTACAACGTCGCCGACGCCACCCCCAGGGCTTGGCACCACGAGCGTGTTGCCGGCGGCTTCGCCTGGTGCACGACCATCTGCATCACTCGCTCTCGTCGTCCTCGGGGCGATTCAGGGGGATCCCCAGAAGCTCCGATACTTTTTTTTGGATATCGAGCATCACCTGCTGTTGCGCGACCTTCCGTTCGAGACGCCGTTTATCGCGTTCCAGCTCCGCAACGCGCTTGGCTAACGGGTTGATCTCTTTGGGCTTTCTACCGCGCTTCTTCGGCGACAGACCGGCGACCTCGCCGCGCTCACGCTGAGCACGCCAGGTGATGAGATGGGAGGAATACAGTCCCTCGCGCCGAAGAAGGGCACCGATCTCGCCGAGATTGCCAGCGGCCTTGTCGGCCTCGCGCAGGATCCGCCGCTTATACTCCCCGGCAAAGTGCCGACGCTTGGCCTTCGCCGGAACCTCGGGGTCTGGCCGCTCGGGCATTGAAGCCATCGTCTCCTCGAGCGAGGCTCCGGTCGCCACCTCGGCGCCAGCCAACTCGCCAGCCACTGAGCCTTCCTGCGTCTTCGTTGCAGTCATCAACATGCTGGAAATCTCCACCGCCCTCAACTCTAAATTCAAGAGAGGCAAGTGTCTCAGTCATGTTGGCAGAGAGGGCCCGCCGATCTTCGTACACCCACATCGCAATTACTGCCGGATCTTAGATCGATGGCTGTCGACGCCGAATTGTCGACCTGATGAATGTTGACCGGTTACGCGTCTTCCTGATAGGAACATAGGCGGCATGGATCCTGCTTTGTAGCACAAATCCTCCACTCGGGGAAACCCGAGGTAATCTTACAGCAGCCCACATGCCGTGGGTGAAAGGGAGCGCGATGAAGACGAGAGTACTGCTTTTGTTGGGTCTGGTCGGGTGTCTCTGGTCGCTGATTTCGATTGCGTGCGGGGCCAATACGATGATGTGGAACTCGTGGCCGCCAACGAGGACGGTCAAGTCCCGCATTGTGTGTGAAAACGAGATCGAGCTCCTCCACTTCTCCTATG
>MHBL01000227.1 GCA_001803235.1 Lentisphaerae bacterium RIFOXYA12_64_32 | reverse complement strand
TCGGGGCCTCGATGTGGCCGACGTTGTCGACGCTGCGATAGGCAATGGACGTGGTCCCCTCGGTAGTGACGCTGATCTGCGTGCCGACGGTCGTGGTCTCGCCGATGGTGTAGGAGGTTTCCCGCACGCCCGAGTGTGCGTCCGTGGCGGTCAGGGTGATGAGCGCATCCTGATTCGTCCAGACACCGTCGTGCGCGTAGTCGTCGGTGGTGACCGGCGCATCGAGATCGACCCAGACGTGCAGCGTTGCGGATGCCGGATTGCCCGCAAAGTCCGCGGCCTCGATGACTACGGTGTGCTGGCCGGAGGTGGTGACCTCGACGGTGTCATCACCCTCGACGGGGGTACCGCCGTCGAGCATGTAGGAACTGGACGCGACGCCCGAGAGCGCGTCGGTCACGCCGAACGTGATGGTCTGCGATGTGCCGAGCCAAGTCGAGTCCTGCGTGAAGTCATGCGTAATGACCGGCGCGGTCTTGTCCAGCTTCACGGTGCCGGACTGGTCGGCTTCGACGTTGTCGGCGTTGTCCGTGCTGCGGTAGGCAATGACCGTGGTGCCTTCGGCGGTGACACTGAAGGCCGCGCCGACCGTGGTCAGGCCGTCAATGGTGTAGCTGGTCTGCTTGACGCCGGACAGGTCATCCGTGGCCGAGAGTGCGATGGCCGCATCGACGTTGGTCCAGACGCCGTCGAGCAGGTAGTTGTCGGTCGTGACCGGCGCGACAATGTCCAGGTTGACCGTGGCTGTGATCGACGCAGTGTTACCCGCCAGATCTGTGGCGGTGCCAGGAACCTGCTGGTTCGCACCAGGTGTGGTCACGGTCACTGGCGGCGAGACAGAAGCCAGCCCGGACAGCGCGTCGGTGGCGGCAAAAGTGACGGTGACCGGGGCTTTGTTCCAGCCCGCGGCGTTCGGGATTGGGCTGAGGGTCGCGGTCAGGACCGGCGCAGTCTTGTCGATGCTGACGGTTGCCGTCGCCGTGCCCTGGTTGCCGGCGGCATCGGTTGCCGTACCGGTGGCCGCCCGGCTGGCGCCTTCGGCCGTCAGCGCAACCGGATCGCTCACGGTCACGACGCCGGACAGCGCGTCAACCGCGGCAAAGCTCACCGTGACGTCCGTGTTGTTCCAGCCGTTCGCATTGGCGGCCGGCGCGGCGGTGGCCGTGACCTGTGGCGCAGTCTTGTCTAGGTTGACCGTGGCAGTCGTGGTTGCCGTGTTGCCGGCCAAGTCGGTCGCGGTGCCTTGGACAGCTTGGACCGCGCCTTCGGTGGTGACGACGGCATCAGGACTGACCGTGGCC
>MHBL01000226.1 GCA_001803235.1 Lentisphaerae bacterium RIFOXYA12_64_32 | reverse complement strand
TGAAGCGCGTGGCAGGCTTCCGGCTGAAGCCGGGACTCAGGCGAAGGCGGCTCAGTAACAGCTCCGTATGACCGGGCGGTACGCCGCCCGGGGGGCGCTGACGCAACACGCGAAAGGGTGATACGGCGCACCGTAACCTGAACCCCAGGCACCTCTGAGGACAGGCTTCGTCTCGATGGCCTGGCGTTGTGGTTGGGCGCAGGGTCGGGGGTGTGTTGCGGCAGGCAACGCGAGTGTCACCGGTCGCAGACGACCGGACCTCCACGGCCTGCGGCCGGAATTTCCCGCCGTAGCTTAGCGGAGGCGGCTGGAGATCCGCGGCCGCAGGACCGGTGGCACTGGCGTCGCCCTCGCGCATGCTTCCCCCGGCAGTTGCGATGCAGAACGGTGGCGTGCCGAACGCAGAAGCAAGCCGCGCGCCTCTTGCCTTTGCCTTGCGCCGGCGCTGGGCGCATATTGTCAAAGGGCGACACTGATTGCCATCGCCATGGGTCACGCAGGACATGCGGTGGCCGGCAGAATGTTGGCGCTCGGCGTATTGATGGAAAATGCCTCATGAAGAACGACATACTGGGTTCCGCAGCCGTCCTGAACGGCCAGAGGGACGCCTGCCCATTCTGCGTTGCGCGTTTGGGTGCCAAACCCGATTGCGGTGCTCGCATCATTCTGCTCAACGACTTCAGGGCTGGAATGACCGGGACCGTCTCACGTGTGGATTTGGACAGTGGTTTCCCGAAGACCGCCTTCCTCATGCGTGCCGACGGGGATGCCCCCGCGGTCGAGCAGATCATCGATACCGAACGGTAGGACCAGGGGGACGGGCTCTTTGTGGTGGGCGGACGCAGGAGCGGCGTGCAGGGGCGCAGCGAGACGGGGAGAAGCTGCGGCGGCGGGAGCACGGTCAACCCGCGACACAGATCGCGCATCGCCAGGAGCCACCGCTCACGACCTCGTCATAGTGGCAGCATTTTCCGAGCCATTGGTGTGCGCCCAAGTCAGACCGGGACAACGCCCGTCGAATTCGTCAAGCGCCGCCGATTGCGGGAAGCGCTGCTGTTGCTGCAGCGAAGCGACCTGATCAACCTCTTCGTCGCCGAAGCGCCGCTCGGCGTGCCGATGGCCGAGGTGCGGCGCGTCTTGGCGCCGCGCGGGGTGGCGCTGGTCAGGACAGGCGACACGTGGGAGAAGACCGTCAAGGCCTGGCCGCAGGAACTCGACGAATGGACGCACTGGCTGCACGGCGCCGACGGCAACCCGGTTGGGCGCGACACACGCGTCGGACCGCCGCGGTCAGTCCAATGGATCGCTTCGCCGCTGTGGTCCAAATCGCACGATGCCAATCCCTCGTTGGTGGCGATGGTGTCTGCGGGCGGACGCGTCTTCTACATCGCCGATGCCTTCGACCACGACATCCTGGTTCCACAGTTGGTTCAGAGTGTCAATGGAGGTGGGCTCCCAGACGCCAAACACCCGGTCGCCGGAGTCCAGGCACAGGGCGAAACCGCCATCGCTGGCGCGGATCATGTCCAGCCGCCCAGTCACGCGCACACGGCGTGGCGATGGGGTCTCCTGGACCAGACTCCGCGCTTTGAGTCCAACATCCGACGTTATCGTAACAGGACTGGTCACTGACAGGCGCCCGCCCGTCAGGCTCAGACTGCTGATCCCCCAATTGCGTTCCGCCCGCTGGAAACATCCAAACTGCTTCAGCAATTCCTGGTCGAAGCGTGAACTGTCCCGCACGTCACCCCGGATATCCTTTAGCAGGTCAGCGATCAGGTCGAAGCCGGTGTCCTCTTCGACTGACGCGTGCGGACGCAGGGCTGTTCTTCGGCGGCTGTCCTGGGGCGGCGGCGTTTGCCGACCACGAGCCGCTCTGGAAACGGTGCGTCGCGGACAGCCTGGTGGCGCCGGCGATCGCGCGCGCTACCCCAACGCACACTGCCTGCTGATCGGCAGCGACGGGATACCTCTCGCCGACTTCTTCGCGCGCGCGCCGGAGGCGTTCCTGACCCGGTGAACCGTACCGGTACACTCCCATGTTACTCGCGGCCCGCTCCGCGCCGCCACCGAGCTCGTCTCGGTGGGGCGACGATTGGGAAAAAGGGAGGGGCGTCCTCGCCCCCCTTCCCAATCGTCGCCCCACGGCCGCAAGGACCGTGGCGGCGCGGACGGACGCGAGTAACATCCAAACATGACCGGGCCGTCTGCCGCCCGGGGGACGCTGATGCCTGCCCCCATTCCGACTTGACCCTGGCGACAGAACTGAGTATCTTGGGAGAGTTGGCCGTGGGAGCAACCGTCGATGCTTGAGTCTGCTCGAGACCTTGGGGGCGGGTGTGGTAATCCGCGAAATCATCTGGCTTGAGGACATTGTCGACAAGCTGGACGCGAAGCACGGCGTCAGCACCCAGGAAGTCCGCGAAGTGCTCACACCCCGGTCGCACTACCGTCTTGTCGAGACGGGGCATCGGGCAGATGAGGACGTCTACGCCACCTTTGGGCGCACAGCGGCCGGTCGGTACTTGGTCGTGTTCTTCGTCCGCAAGAGCGGCAGTGTTGCGCTGATCGTCTCAGCCCGGGACATGACCGGGAAGGAACGTCGGTACTATGAAAAGACGTAGCTCCATCTCCAAGGCCACGACCGCCGCGGCCATCGGCGAGTACTGGGACACGCACGACGTGGCCGAGGTCTGGGACCGGACAACTCCCGTCGACGTACGGGTCGAGATCGACGCCGAGAAGTTCTACTGCCGCGTCGACAGCGAACTGGCCGAGACGGTGCACGCCCTCGCCCGCAAACGCGGCATCCCCACCGACACCCTGATCAACCTGTGGATCCAGGAGAAACTCATGGCCAAGCAGGCGTGAGGGTCCCGTTTTTGGTGCCGGTCGACGAAGGATCAGGTTGGGATTGAGATGCTTGACGGCGTGTTTCGAGAGAGAAGAAGCCCCGCCACGGGCACCAGGATGCGCCTGTTCGTAGTGGGCTCGCAGTGCGCGGAACGAAGTGGAGCGCCAAGAGCCCATCTGGCGTGTCACGGCGAAGTTTCTGAACGAAGCCGGACGTGTGGCGGCGGCGCGGCGTGGGGATGGTGTCTTGCCCGGCGGATAGCCGCCGGGACTGCGACACCACTACGAACGGTGCCGTGGCGGGGTTTACCCGCACAGGTCGATTTCTTTCGTGTATCCGAAGGTCCAATGAAATGAAGCACAGACTGCTGGCGGTTCTCGCCC
This sequence comes from Lentisphaerae bacterium RIFOXYA12_64_32, assembly GCA_001803235.1. Lineage (GTDB taxonomy): Bacteria > Verrucomicrobiota > Lentisphaeria > Oligosphaerales > YB12-FULL-65-16 > YB12-FULL-65-16. Next base: position 75,252 of record MHBL01000226.1, on the reverse strand, counting down.
TACTGGCACTCTCGGTTGCCGGCGCTGACGAGCGCATGGCGAACTTCGAGTCCTTCATCCGCAAGGACGCCGATCTGACTGTTGACCGACACCCGTTCCTGCTTTGCGGCCGCGACACGGAAGCCGTCCTACGCGCGAAGCGCAACGACCTGTATTTCGAGGTCTTCGTCGCCGACCTGCTGGCGTTCGCCGATCAGTGTCTGGCGCGGTTCCCGGCCACGCACGTCTTTCCGTTCACGGAGAATCCCAACTATCAGGTGGCGGGCGAGGCGCTGGTCATGGCGTTTCTGCTCACCGGCAACGAGGCGTACGCGCGCCGCGCCATCGATTGGACAAAGGCGTTCGTCGCGGCGCATTACCTGCACGTACCCGTCAACGACACGGGCAAGTTTGCCGGGTTTCTCAGCGACGGCAACTCCGTCAGCTTTGTTCTGAACACCGTGGCGCTGATCTACGATTCCCTCTACAATCAGCTCACCGACGACGAGCGGTTCGAGATACGCAAGGGGCTGGCATACTTCTGCAAGATCACGTACGAAATGTCGATCACCACAGAGTACGGCCTCGCGTTCCACAAGAACTACTGCGCCGGACAGATGGGTGCGCTGGGCCTGGCCTGCATGGCGATCGACGGCGAAACGGACCTGGAAACGCACGAATGGCTGGACCAGGCAAAGCGCGTCTCCATCGCCTGGTGCAACGTGGCCGTCAAGCCGGACGGGGTGTATCCGGAGGGGACCACGTACCTCTACTACATGGTGCGCAATCAGGTGCTGTTCCTCGAGGCCCTGTCGCGCCGTACGGGAATTGACTACTTCCGCCGGACGAATCTGCGGGACAGCCTGGTCTGGTCGTTGTGGAGCGCATTGCCGTGGAAGTACGAGTTCGACAACTTCGGGGATGGCCGCTACACCGTGAATCTGCAGGATATTCCCTACGTCCTGCAGAACCACTTTCCGGACGAAGCCGACGCCCTGATACTCAAAGTCCAGGGCGAGTGCCTGCGGTACCAGCAGAATCCGTATGCGATTCTGTTCGGCCGGAAACCGGTGCCGTCGGCACTTGGCGCCGCGGCGAAGCGGGGGTTGTCCAAGCAGTTTCCCTTCGGTGGTATTGCCGGGTTCAGGAGCGGCTGGCAGGAGGACGATATGCTGCTCCTTGCCTACGCTACCGACTACGAGTACTCCGCCCATTCGCAGGCGGACCGCGGTCAGTTCAACCTCTACGGCTGCGGGCGGAAATGGGCCATCGATTCCGGCTATGGCAACGACGGCAAGGTCGAGAACTCCGCCACCGCCGCGGCCGCACACAATCTGGTACTGATCGATGGTGTCGGGGAAGCGTTTGACCCCACCATGCGCCAGTCGGGTACGTTTGCGGACATCACGGCGTTCGCCGCGAACGACCGCTTGGGGTACGTGTGCATTGACGAGAAGCCGGCCTATGACTTCCTTGTCCGCTACCAGTGGATCAGCCGGCGTGCGCACCAGCCCGTGGCCAGGGCAGAGCGTCACATCGTCTTCATTCACAAGGGCGAGACGCCGCCGTACGTGCTGGTCTACGACGACATCAGGAAGGACGATCAGCCGCACACCTACACCTGGCAGTTGCATAGCGCTGGCGCGAACACCGTGGACATTGCGGACGCGGAGGTCAGGCTCCGGCCGTTAGACGTCCAGGCGACGACCGTCTTCGCCCAGGGCACCGGCACGTGGGACACACCGGCGGGAGCAGGGTTCAACCTGTACGCTGCCGCCGCCGGAGACGTCGCGTTCAAGTTCGATGTTCCCGAGGCGGGGACCTGCGCGTTGTGGGCGCTCGGGAGAGTCATGCCCGGCATGGGCGGGAGCGTCGAGGTCTCGGTCAACGGCGAACACCTGGGCCGGTTCCAGCCCGGCTCAACTCGCGAGTTCTGCTGGAACCTGTTTACCTTGAACAAGGACAAGATGCACGAACCGGAATCGGTCCGACTGCAGGCGGGCGAGAACCGGATTGAGTTCAAGGGTATTCTGTCCGGATACGAGGTCGCCAGGCTCCTGCTCGCCAGGGACCTGGCCTTCGTACCGCGGGGACCTGTTCCGAGTGCCGCCGACGGCGTGACCATTGAAATGGGAGCCGCAAGTGGACTGAAGGACGCCGTCCTGCGTTCGGTCGATGACCGTGCCGACGCGGAGTGCCTGGTCCGGGTCCTGCACCCGCCTCAGGCTGCGATCCGCAGTGATCTCTACCAGCCGTCGTGTGATCCGGCACATCCCCGGATCCTTGTGGACGCGACGGTCGTGGAGCCCCATTTCCTGGTGCTGCTCTACCCGCACAAGGACGGTATGCCGGTCCCGGAGATGGAGCGTGACGAGGCGGGTTCGGAGCGGGTGTGCGTGCGTCTCAAGTGGCCGGGCGTGGTCGATCACATCACGCTGAATCCATCCGGTGGCAGACTCAGCGTGGCAGGTGTCGAGACGGACGCGAGATTCCTGTTCTGCCGTTGCGATGCGGGGAGCCGTCCTCGCGACGTCCTGGCGGTGCGCAAGTCGTTCCTCAGCGGGTGCGAGAAGCAGGGGGCCGAGACGTCCGGCGAACCGACGGTTCTCATTCACGCGGACAAGTAGGCGGGATGCATCCGTCGAGGAGGGGGGGGCGATGCAATGCTACTGAGGTTCTCGGGACGCAACGCCAAGAAGTGAACCACGCAGACACGGAGGCACGGAGAAGAAGGTCAAGGAGTGATGGTCGCATTTGCCGCGGCGCAACCGCGGCAAATGCGGCCATCGACGTGTGCCTGGAGAACACGGGGGACCGTCGAGAGCGGGCAACGTGAACTCCGGATTCTCCAGCAGAAGGATGTGCGGCAGTGAGGCTGGCTGGCCAGCCTCACTGCCGCACATCTCCTCTTTCTCAGCTCTCCGTGTCTCCGTGCCTCTGTGGTGAAGTCTTCCTGATGTCGCCGCAGCAACCCAAGCGTCGGCGAAAAACTTGGTAGCGTTGAGGGGGCAATGCAGCAAGGTTTCTCGGCAGAATCGCGATCTGGAGCGCAAGGGCAGGTTCGCCACGGGTGGCACCACGTACTCTACGGGCGGCTGCCGATGGCCACGACCATGCCATGGGCGCGTGCGATGTCCGCAGGTCTCTTTCATCTCGACTTGAGCACCCCAGCGGTGCGGAGCGTTTTCAGCGCTATTTCCCGCCCGGCTTCGCGGCGCGTTCGGGGAAGATCTCATTCAGCGAGCGCAGTGTTTCCTCGACGAGTTCCTGACCACCGGTCGAGTTGACCAGGTTGCAGTAGACCGTGGCGCTGTAGCCCTTGCCCCACTCGCCGCGCACGGTGGGCAGGTAGCTGCCGCCGCGCTCACCCACCTCGCTGCCCGCCAGTTGGATGACGAACGTCTGGACTGCCGGGCTGCGCGCCTGGATGCGGTGCATGAAGTCCATGTACAGCTCGAACCGGTTGGATGCGAACGCGACGTCGCCCAAACGCACCACGTGCAGTTCCATCGGCAATTTCGCCTCGGCGGCCTCGTAGCGATCGATGACGCCCTGACAGCGGCGGCGCTGCGAGTCGAGCCGTGAGTCGTTGATCATGCGTTTCACCGGATCGGGATCGGGCGACGGCTGCTGCTGCTTCAGCGCGGTCAGGTTCCGGCGTTCGGCATCGCACTCCTCGCGCGTGATCGGGCGGCGGGTCAACTCGACGGTGCGGGCGACATGCGCCAGAGCCGCTTCACGGCGGATGTCCGCCTTGGCCCACGAGAAGACTTCCGCGACGCCGGCGGCGACGCGCTCGGCAATGTCCTGCCGCTCGGTCACGCCTTTGAGCGCCAGGCGCCGCTTCAATGCCTCCTTGTAGAAGATGTAGTGCGGCGAGAGGTCGCCCCCGGCCGCGCACTGCGGAAGGACGTGAAGCTTCTCGCCAAAACGCTTCCGCAGTTGCACACGTGTCTCATGCCAGTAATCGGCCGAGAGCTTCCAGATGCCTTCGTCCACCTGCGACGGGCACGGGACGTTCACCAGGACACCCGTCAGTTCGTCTTGGGAGTCGAAGGTGAACAGAACGTTGAGGAACGCGTCCGTTCCAGCCTCGAAGTGACTGAACATGGGGTCGTTGGTCTTGCCATACATCACGGCGTGGCCGTTGACCATCAAGCCGGGATTCGCGGCGGCCGCCGGGCGCTTCGAGGTGTCGTCGAGGTACACCGCGCGGCGACTGTGGGCGACGGACGCGAAGCCATACCCCCAGGCGACACCGCCGGGCGTGCGGCCGTTCCAGGCCTCGATGACTGCATCGGCGGCCTGGGCAACGAAGAACGCCTGGTACTCCTTGCCCGGCATTCGCGCCGGCGTGGCGAACGCGTCCGGGATTTCGTAGAGGTCGCCGCCCTCGTGTGTGTGGGTGGCATTCAGGATGATCTTTTCCACCGGGACTTTCGGCGCCAGCGCGCGGACTTTCTCCCGGACCGCCTTGACGACGTGGGACCAGATCACGACGCAGTCGCAGGACAGGAAGATCACCGCGTCGTGGCCGTCACCGATGGCCAGAGCGGTGACCGTGACGGGGTCCAGCACACCCTCGGAAAGGCGCAAGTGGAACTGACCGCGAATGCCCACCGGTTGGTCCGTGGACACATCTCGGCTGGCCCAACCGATGGATAGCGGATTCGCTTGCTTCGTCATGTTGAATCTCCTCTGTCCTCCAACCGCTTCTCGCAATCCTCGTCGTCCGCCGCGGCGTACTTCTCGATGACCAGCAACGCCCCGGACACCGGAACTCACTTCGATGTTCGGCGTCTTTATCTATCTTAACTATACCCTGCTGCGTCGACACACAATGGTGAAATCTTGCTCGCACGGGTGTTCCCTTGCCGTGCCTCGGGGCTGGGGCATATTGTGAAGGGGCGATACACGTTGCCTGGCCCCGCGGATACCGTCGGCAGCCGCGCGCGGCCTCGGGTCTCACTCGGGGCAGCGCGCGGGGTGTGCGCTCACTCCTGTTCAGGCCCAGGGACCACGGCGGGAACCATCATCAGGAACACCGCCGCGAAGACAATGGCGACGGCGTACAACAGGAACAGGGTCTGATAGTGCGTCACCCGCATGGCGCCGAGGTGCCATTCGGCGGCGAGCAAGCCCGAGCCCATGACCAGCGATGAGCCCAGGCGCGAGAACCCGAACCCGCCGTAGTAGAACGCGCCGCAGAACGCCATGGCCATGGCCTTGTTGCCCGGAGTCGACAGCGCCATCATCTCGGCAGAAGCGACAATCGAGGCGGCGGCAATCGCGAAGCTGTACACGAGCAGCAGTGCTGCGAACAGGACGTACGTGACGGCGTTGCCGACACCGATCAGGAACAGCGCCAGATTCACCGCGGCGAGTGCCACGTGACAACCGAGCAGCGTCCCGCCCGCACCCCAGCGCCGAATGAACTGGCCGGCACCCAGATAGCCCAGGAGCATCCCGAACAGCGCCGCGGCGGAGATGATGACGATGACGTTGCCCGGCGCACGCAGGCAGGTCTTCAGATAGATCATGGTCAGCGGCACCGTCCCGTACGCCGCCAGGTTCAGGGCGAACAGGTAGACTGAGAATCCGGCCAGCGGCTTGTTCCTGATCGCCGTTGCCAAGCCGTCCTTGAATCCCAATGCTTCCTTCCCCTGCGTTTCGAAGACCGGAATTCGCGCGATGCAGAGCGCGCGACCGATGAAGACCACGGCGCCGATCAGCAGGACCACCTGCAGCATCCACAGTGGCGGCGCCTTGCCGATCAGGCATCCGACCAGAAGGAGGAACGTCACCGCGGTGAGCTGATGGCAGAACCGCATTCTGCCGAAGAAGCTCGTGCGTCGTTCCCGCGTGAGGAATGTGTCCAGCATCGGGAACCACCCGGCAATGAATCCGGTCTGGAAGAGCGCGAAGAAGACGATCGCGGCGAGAAGTACGGAGGCGGCGCTCTGGCCGAAGAACGGTGACGCGACCGCGACGAAGTATGCGATCGCAGACAGCGTGCATGCGCGCAGGATGAGGCGCTTGCTGCCGAGCCGTGCCGCCAGCCATGCCATCGGCACGATGCCGATGCCGTTGAACAGAGGCAGCAGCGACGTGGTGATCATGGTGAACATGTCACCCGCACCCAACATGCTGGTGAAGAGGATGATAATGGCGCTGTCGGTCAGCGTCACCTCGCCGAGGAACCCGCAACAGGATGACAGAGTCGCCTTGGTCTCAGACGCACGGCATTGCTCAGGAGTGGGAAGCACCGGTCACCTCGCAGCGGGTGTCAGGGTTCAGGGTTCAGCGGGCCACGGCGGAAGACCCGTCCGCCGCGGCGGATCATCTCGGGGATGAACTGAGGCGGCGTGCCTGAGTACCGGCTTCAGCCGGAAGTGGAGGCGAGCTTCAGCGAGCCGATCCCCGGCCGCTCGCTGAAGCGTCGCTGCGGCTTCCGCCTGAAAGGCGGTACTCAGGCGAAGACACGCACCTGTGGTTGCCTCGAGTTTCATAGGAGGAGGGCGCGGGGTTGTCGGGATCATCGGGATCTTCGAGAGCATCGCGTTGCCTCGTATGGAACCCCAGGGAAGTCTCTTCGATGCCCAGCTCACGGTCGTGATGCCTTGCGCGGTCGGCGTGGCGCGCGAGCGCCGTGGCCCGGGACTCTGCCGGTTGTCTCGCGCAGCACCAGTTCGGCAGGCACCTCCCGCCCGGTGGGCGCCACGATATCCCGACTCAGCAGCGCCCGCAGAAGTTGTACCGCCTGGCGCCCCATCTCGTAGGCCGGGAGACGAACCGTGGTCAGTTGAGGCGCCTGCTCCATCGCAGCCTTGCTGTCGTGATATCCGATCACCGAGATGTCCTGCGGAATGCGCCGTCCCGCGGCGCGGATCGCCTGCATGGCGCCGATCGCCCGCAGGTCGGTGGCGGCCACGACGGCCGTGACATCGGGACACTGCACCAGGGCCCGGCCCATCGCTGCCGCGCCATCCGCGACGTGTCCGCCACACTCCAACACCCGCTCGGGAATGGGCGGAATCCCATTCAGGCGCAGGGTCCGTTCGTAGCCGTTGTACCGGTCCTGAAAGTAGCTCTCTGTCAGGGGGCCGTTCAACAGTGCAATCCGACGGTGCCCCAGGCGTAGCAGGTGCTCCATGGCAAGCGCCGTTCCTTTCTCGCGGTCCGTGAAGATGCGATTCAGGTGGATGTCCTTCTTCATGCCGTCCGCCACGACACATGCGATCCCACGCGACTGCAGGCGCTCGACCGCACGTTCGTGTCCCCGGTAAACGATGAAAATCACCCCCATGCAGGCGCCCGGCTGCAGGGCCTCGAGCGCATCGGCCGCGCCTGCCGTTCGCTCCGCCGCACCGAGCAGGTGACAGTGACACCCCAGTTTGTCTGCGCCGGCCGTGGCGCCACGCAGCATGTCATAGAACAGGAACCAACTGAACGGGTTTGTGACGCTCTCCAGTTCGCCGCTGGTCGCCACGATCTCGATCCGCGTCCGGCCTGCCGTGAGCCCCGCCCGGTTCACAAACGTCCCTGCGCCCCGGATCCGGTACAACAGCCGCTCGTCAAGAAGCTCATCCAGAGCCCGACGCACGGTCCCCCGCTGCACCCCGAATCTGAGACTCAGTTCCCGCTCTGTCGGGATGGCCGGGTCACTGCCGCCCTCGCTCGTGCCAGCTTGGGCGAGTATGCTCTGGCGCAGGCAGGCGGCAATCTGCCGGTAGATGGGGATCTGACTGCTCTTGTCAATCTCGCATCTGATATCCATGGTTACCTGTCCTTGCGTTCGTCACCCGTCCCAGTCATCAGACACGGCCCTGAATGATGCGCAGCATCTCCAGGCTCACGATCTCGCGGCGGTCGTCATCGACCAGACTGAAGCGGTTGCAGTCGTACGGCGTGCTCAGGTAGTTCCAGACGCAGTACGGGATGTCGTGCTGTTTCAGGAAGCGGATGACGTCGCGCATCCAGTTCTCGCGCCATTCCGGCCTGCAGTGGCGAATGGTCCCGAACTCGCCGGCATAGAGGATCTTGTCGGGGTGTGCCTTGACCCAGTCGGCGGCCGGCTGCAGCCGACTTCGGATGAACGTCTCATCCATGCGCTCGAAGGCGTCGTACACGGCGGGATTTCCTTTGGCGAACCGCTGGAAGTCACGGTAGTACTCGATATCGCCGGGATAGGGCATGTCGCGGTTGTAGAGGTAGTTCCAGGTGGCGATCACGCTTTTCTGGTGCGTGAACTCAAACGGGTCGTAGAAGTGGAACGTGTAAGCGATGTTCGCGTCGTTGTACACCTGCAGTTCCTTGAGTTTGGTCACGCTGTTCCAGAGTGCGCTGCCGATCACGATGGTGCGGGTGGGATTCAGGCTGCGCAGCATGCTGACGGTCCGGCCGGCGAGTGCGTTCCAGTTCTCGCTGTCGCAGCTATTCACCTCGTTCAGGATCTCGAAGGCCACCGTGGTTTCGCGATGGTAGCGCGTCTCCAACCGCTCCCAGAGCTTGACGAAGCGGTCCTGCAGCACGGAATCCTTCAGGAGGTCTCCCTCGTCTGTGCAGTCACAGTATGCGCCCACGGCCTTGTGCAGGTTGAGCATGACATTCAACCCCTCAGCTTTGCACCATCCGATGAAACGGTCGACGTGCTGGAACCCGCTCTCCCGATAGGTGAACGGGTGGTCATTGTCTTCGATGACGATCTGGTCGAACGCCAGACGGATGTGATCCACGCCGAAAGACGCAATGCGCTTGACGTCCTCCAGCGTGATGTACCGCTCGAAATGCTCCAGGTCGCCGCGCGTAATGACCTTGCGCATCTCAGCGGGCAGCAGCTTAATCCGTTTGACATTGGTCAGCCAGCCCCCGATCCCCATGCCCTTCAGGTATCCACGGAATTCCTTCATCGGTACGTCTCCTGTACGCGTTCGGGAATGCTCGGACCGACGCCCGTGCCGTCGAAGCGCAACGGACCGCCCGACGTCGACCCGTCCATAGTATACCTGATATGTGATACTATACCTGAACTATACCACCACCACGACAAACGTCAAGTGTGGAGCGGTGTTGCGTCAGTCACGGGTGACGAGTGACTCGCCGGCCAAGGGACCTGCCCGCAGTGCCTGCGCTTGGGCCGCGCAGGCACAGGCGCTGCAGGCGGGCTGGCCGGGCCACTGACTCTGGCCCCGTGGCGCGGGCACATGCCACCGTCACGCGCCAGGCCCGCGCCACAACGCGCAACGAACCGACCCCGCCGTTCCGCCAGACCACGCGTTCCCCGCGCGCTCGCTGAAGACTCGCGCCCGCTTCCGCCTGAAGGCGGGACTCAGACTCCGGAGTCCGCCATCCCCACGCCTTGGTTCCGGCTCCAGGCAGTCCCCGTTCGCCGTCACCACGCAACCCGGACCGCGTGAACGCGGGACTACGAGCCTGGGCCGTTCGGGTCCCGGCGCGGGTTGGGGCACACCCAGGTCGGCCGTGCTTCGCGCATGACTGTTGTCGGGTCACGCCGGAACGTGACCGGCGCCGTGGTGCCCATACAGGTTGCGCGCGATGAACTCGTCCTGCATCTCGGCGGTCAGGTTGATGAATCGGGCGGAGTACCCATACAGCCGGACGATCAGATCCTGGTGCTTCTCCGGGTGTGTCCGGGCGTCGAGCAGTTGCTGCTTGTCGACGCAGTTCAACTGGAGCATGGCCAATCCGGTTGCCGCGAAGGCTCGCTCCACATGTCCCAGTGTCTCGCGGTTCGCCCCGCCAAGCGGCAGCGAGACTGTCAGGACCGAATTCGCTGGGAACTTGCTCAGGTCTACCGCACCCCCGCTGTTGATCGCCGAGCTGATCTCCGCGGAGCGATGCAGTCGCGACGGGGTGATGCCCTGGGTCAGGACGTCGCCCATCTTTCGTCCGTCCGGTGTTGCCTTCGTGATCCTGCCCCAGAAGATGACTTCCCTGTAGATGTAGAGTCCGAGTTGGAACGGACCGCCACGCTCGTTCTTGAGGTCACGCGTCTGGTCGTAGATCTCGTCGAGTACCTTGCGGGCCAGCGAGTTGGACTCCGCCGCCTCATCACCGAAGTGGGGTGCTGCCAGGGCTTCGGCCCGCAGCGCCTCATGGCCGTGCCAGTCGGCCCGGACCGCCTCGAGGAGTTCAGCCAGGCTGTGACGTCCGCTCTCAAAGCAGAGCCTGCGGATCACCAGCAGCGAGTCGACGAGGTTGGCGAACGCGCCCAGCGGGACACCGTGCGGGTTGTAGCGTCCGCCGCCGGCCGTGTAATCCTGACGGTTCGACAGGCAGTCGGAGAGGCACGCCGAGAAGAAAGGCGCCGGGTTGACCTGCGGCCAGACCGAGCCGTTCCTGCCCATGATCGAGCACATCTGGCGGATGGCCCGGACAACATTGCCGAGCACGATCCGGTAGACCGTCTCGAAGTCTGTGGCCCCATCGATCTTGTCGCAGACCACGCCGGTGGACGTCAGTTCGGGCTGCTCGTGGATGGACATGTCCATGATGCGGGCGAGGTTGAAGTAGCAGTTGGCGCCGGCAGAGTGCTCGAAGCCGTCCAGCATGACCTCCCAGCAACCGCCGGCCACATAGCGTCTGGCATCCTCGAGTTTCTTGCCGGCCTTGACCTGTGCCGGGATCAGGCAGTCGTCGTTGAGGAATGAGATGACGTTTCTGCCGCAGGCGAAGTCGCGGTTGATGGCGTCGAGGTAGTCCTGTCTGGAGTTTTTCGAGAACCGGCAGTGGATCTTCGGATAGATCATCCTCTGCTCGTGGTGAGCGTCGAGGACCATGAACGTGACGTCGTTGCACACCTCGCGTCCCGCTTCGTCGCAACCGCCGAGGACGACGACCTCCCCCATCTCCTGCAGGTTGTAGGACTTGTCCACAGGTTTGGCGAGGTCCAGCTTGCAGTCGGTGTAGATCATGAAACGGCAGAGCAGGTCGTAGGCCTCGTCAGGTGTGATACGGTCGGCCTCGATGTCCGCGCGGTAAAGGTCTCCCAGCATCCGGTCGAGGTGCCCGACCACGTACATGCCGACTCCCTCAATGGAGGCACAGACCTCATGGAGGAACCAGATCGCGCACAACCCCTCGTAGAACGTCCTGGCACCGCGCCACGGAACTTCCCTGGCCGTTTCCGCCATCATGGACATGAAACGCCTCTGGCGCGCGTCCTGGCATTCACCGAGAAGGTGTTGGGCGGCGACCGCGAACTTTTCCGAGATCTTCTTGACCGCCAGCAACCCGCGCAGGGCGCATTCGATGAACTCGGTCTCCTCCCTGCTGGCGCAGCGCGGGAGTTCCGCCTCCGTCCGCCGGTATACTTCGGAGAGCCCCTTCTGGATCACATTGGAGTAGGGGAAGCAGTGGTGGTCGGTGTCCACGTACGGGCCGTACGCCAGATGGATGCCCTTCGCTCCGGCGGCGACGTATTGATCGTACTCCGCCGGGTTGGCGTCGCGAAAGAGATGGCAATTCCGCTTGAAAAGCCAGCCGCCGGCAGCGAGCCATGGCGTGCCGTTGCTCTCGGCCGCTTTCACGCCCATCTCCGAGTAGAACGGCGAGTTCTTGAACACGACCGGCGTGAAGTGCTCGGCGATCGTCTCGTACTGGACGGCCTTCAATCGAACCGGACTGAGTCCCGGATGCGCGGCGGCGTACTCGTCGAGCTTGCCGCATATCAGGCTTATGCGTCCGCTCCAGCCGTCCTCGCTGCGGTTGACGTGCGTGTTCCTGAAGTAGTACTCCGTCAGTTCGGAGCGGAGCGCCTCAATGTCGACGATTTCGGCGTCCCAAGGCCTCTGGCCACTTCCGATTGCCGACTTCATCGTCGCGTCTGGTCGTCTCATGTTCTCACTCCCGTTCGTCGCTCATGGGACCGGGCGTGGGCGGCGGCGGCAACCCAGTGCATCCAACGACTGCGATCGATCGCTGCCGACAGCCGTCGATCGCGGCCGACTTGTCCGGTTCGCCCGGAACACCTCCAGCCGGCTCCCGAAAGGTCCGCGCCCGCGGAACGGTCCCTCCCGCGGGCTCAACTCCCCACGAACCCGCCGTCAACGATAAGTGTCTGCCCGTGGACGTGTTCGCTCATGGCGCTGGCCAGAAACAACATCGGCCCGATAATGTCCTCCACCTCTCCCAACCGCCCGGAAGGAATCGGCTTGCAGCGGGACGCCAGAGCCTCCGGGTTGTCGAACAAGGCCGTGTTGATGTCCGTGTTGAAGATGCCCGGGGCAATGGCGTTGACGTTGATACGGTGCTTGGCCAGGCCGCCGGCCAGGCACCGCGTCAAGCCCACAAGCGCGCTCTTCGCCGTGGCGTAGGCGATCAGGCCTGCGCCTTCCTTGAAGGCCGCGGTGGAACTGATCTGGATGATCTTGCCACCGCCGCCCTGTTCGACCATGATCCTGCCCGCCTGCTGCGACAGCTCAAAGACGGCGTCGAGCAGAACCGACATGTCGTTGTCCCACTGGTCCAGCGGGTACTCCAGCACGGGCGCGCAGTGCAGATAGCCGGCGTTGTTGAGCAGGATGTCCAGGCGGCCGAAGTGTGCGCGAACCTTCTCCATCAACCCCGTGCGTTCCTCGCGCCGCGCCAGATCGACCTGGAAGTAGGCGGCCTCGCCGCCGTTGTCGCGGATCTCTTGCAGGACGTCGTCCGTCTCGGGGCTCTTGGAGAGGATGGCGGTCTTCGCACCGCGCCGCGCCAGTTCCACCGCCATGGCCCGGCCCAACCCCCGCCGTCCGCCGGTCACGGCCGCCACCTGTCCCGAGAAGTCGAAGTAGTCACGCATCGCCCGCCTCCGCCGCTGCATGTCGTGCCATCCCCACCGTCGTGCTGCCAGAACCACCTCGGGTTCGCACTGGGGATCGTATATCACGTATGTGACCTATCTTACCACGAGTGTGCCAATCTGTGAATGGATGCAGATTCCCTTTTCATGTTGTATAGTACCAAACCGCGTCCTTGCCGAACCCTCAGGAGTCCCCCGCGATGGACACGACAGCCGATGCCGAACTCCGGTTGCGGATTCACTTTTGCCGCCGTTTCCTCGTGGACAGAACTCACTCCTGGGTGTGCCAGCCGTTCTCGGTTCTGGCCGTGGTCATGAGTGGAGGACTGGAGGTCGAGATCACGGGGCCGCGGGGCGGTCGGATCAAGCCGGTATTGGGACAGGTCTTCTTCCTGCCGGCGTCTGTCCGTCGTCGACCGTATCTGGTGGGTTGCGATGCGGTCGACGCGCTGGCCCTGGCCGTGACCCTGGAGTACTTGGGCGGCCTGGACCTGTTGCGCCGGATCGACATCCCGTTCCTGCCTGAGCCTTCGGAGCGAATGCGAGCGCAACTGCTGGCCATGGAGGAGTTGGAGACGCCATCGGACGACCGGTCGCTGCAACGGTTGATGACGCGCCAGGCTGTGGCACATTCGCTGTTGTCCGGACTCCTGGCGTGTGTCTCGCCGAGCCCGGCGCTGCCGGCGCTCTTGCCGGAAGAGCAACGTTGCGCGCCGGCCCTCCGTTTCATGGACGAACACTCCAGCGGGTCTGTGAGCATGGCAGAGTTGTCGGAGCTCTGCCACCTGTCCCGTACGCATTTCTTCCGCCTCTTCAGGCTGCAGGTGGGCTGCACGCCGTTTGAGTACCTCCGGCAGCGGCGCGTGCAGCAGGCGCGCCGTTTGCTGGCCGAAACCGGCATGACGGTCGCGGAAATCGGTGGAAAGGTCGGTTGGCCGGACCCGTACCACTTCAGCCGGATGTTCAAGGCCGCGACCGGGATGGCCCCGACCCACTACCGCAGCAACTGGCGGAAACAAAGGTTGGTCTAGTGCCGACGCACCCTCTTGACCCCTGCATCCCTCGACACTATCTTGGTCGTACGGATCAGGGCCGTACCGCCGCCGGTCCCTGTGGCTTCGAGAGGGGGCAGATCCAATCCAATGCGAGGCCAGGCTTCCTCCCCCCACTCGGCGTTCCAGGGAGTCGGCGACAGGGGACCTGAAACACGCGGCAGCCTGTGCTGATGGACCGGATTGCTGAGCGGTTGAGACCCCTGCTGTCCGCGCCCACAGGCCACGCTGAGGGTGCTGCTCTACGGATGGCGTTGCCCTATATGAAGATCTCTACACGCGTTCTTCTTCAATTCCTGGCCATCGCCGTCCTGCCGGTCCTCGTGATCGGTTACCTCGCGCACCGGGTGATGACGGAAATGGGTTCTGTGGTGACTCGGAGTACCACCGCGGCGCTGCGGGCCGCTGGCGAGCAATCCATCCGCCTGAAAGCCCGCGATGCGGCGCACCAACTGGGGACTTACCTCCTGACGCATCCTGAGGCGAGATTGCAGTCGTTGAGAGACAACCCTGAGTTTGCGGCGATCGCGCTGCAGAAGGTCGGGGCGACCGGTTACACTGCCCTGTGGCAGGCCGGCACAGGCACCATCATGGTTCACCCCAATCCGCAACTGGTCAACCACCCGATGCAGGAACTCGGAGACCAACTGCCGTCGTTTCGCAAGGTCTTTGAGCCCAGCATCTCCGGCCTTGAGTTCGGCGGTTACTATGACTGGCTGGAAGTCGACAAGTCGTTGCGCCAGAAGTTCATGATCAGCACACCTGTGTCGCCGCCGGTCGAAGGCGTAACGCTCATGGTGAGCGCGACGACCTACATCGACGAGTTCTTCGGCCCCATCCGTGACGCGGAGAACCGCATGGATTGCCTATTACTCGACGCGCGCCGGCAGAGGTGGATCATGGTGCTTGCGGCGGCGCTGGTGGCCGTCTTGCTGGCCTTCTGGCTGGGGCGCGGCCTGACCCGCCCCCTGGCCGATCTGGTGCAGGCCGCCCAGAGAGTTCAGCAGGGACAGTTGGACTGCGCCGTGAAGATCCACCGCTGGGATGAACTGGGGCTGTTGGCGTCGGCCTTCAACGCGATGCAGGTGAGCCTGCTTGCCTCTCATCGCCAGATCGAGGAACACGCGAGCAGTCTCGAGCAGCGTGTGGCCGAGCGCACGGCCGAGCTTGAGTGTGCGACGCGACAGGCCCAGGAGGCACAGGCCGCTGTTGAGAGGACGCAGGGGAGGCTGAAAGCGTCTGAGGCCAAGTACCGGGAGATGGTCAGTGGTTCGTTGGTCGGGATCTTCCGCACCACCGTGAGTGGCTGGGTCGAGGAAGCCAACCCGGCGCTTCTGCGCGCCCTGCAACTCGACTCCGTCGAACAGATGAACCAGATCGGCCTGGCCAACCTTTACTGCGACCCTCAGGACAGGGCACGGCTCCTGACTGCGGTGCGCGAGGGCCCGGTCACTGGCTTCGAGACCCGCTTCCGGCGCGGCGCCGGACAGACGGTCCCGGTCTGCCTCAGTGCCCGCCAGGTCTGCGACGAAGACGGGGTCCCCCGCTTCCTGGAAGGAACATTTGAAGACATCTCGGAGCGGAAACGGGCCGAGAGCGCCCTGCAGGAGAGTGAGGAGCGTTACCGCACGTTGATCTCCAATCTCCCCGTGGGTCTGTACAGCCGTCAACCCGGCGAGCGTGGCGAGTTCATTACCGCCAACCCCGCCATCGCCCGGATGTTCGGCTACGAATCGATTCAGGAGTTCATGAAAACCCGCGCGGCGGACACCTATGTCAATTCCGAAGAGCGGCAGGCGTTCTCCGCCCGTCTTCTCGCTGAAGGGCAGGTGTCGGGTGTCGAACTGAGGCTCCAGAAGCGAGATGGCACGCCGATCTGGGGCAACGTCACCGCCAGGGTTGTCCGCAACTCGCGCGGGGACATCGAGTGCTTCGACGGCATGATCGAGGACATCACGTTGCGCAAGCAGGCCCAGGCGGAACTGGAGAAAGCGAAGGAAGCCGCGGAGGCCGCCAATCGTGCGAAGAGCGCATTCCTGGCCAACATGTCCCACGAAATTCGGACGCCCATGAATGCGATTCTCGGGTTCGCTCAGTTGATGCAGCGTGACCCCTCCATCACCCCTGCGCAGCGTGACCGAGTCCGGACGATCAACCGCAGTGGGGAGCACCTGCTGGCACTGATCAACGACATTCTGGAGATGTCGAAGATCGAGGCGGGCCGCACCATCCTGAACCCGAGCACGTTCGATCTTCACGCCCTCCTGGAGGATATGGCGATGATGTTCCGGGTGCGAACCGATGTGAAGAAGCTGCGGTTGACGGTCCGGAGGTCGGATGACGTGCCGCGGTACGTCGTCACCGACGAGGGCAAACTGCGCCAGGTCCTTATCAACCTTCTGGGTAACTCGGTGAAGTTCACGGAACAGGGAAGTGTTGCCCTGCGCGTCGGGGCGGAACGCCGGATCGATGGCAAGCTGCGCCTGGTCGCCGAGGTCGAAGACACCGGGTTGGGCATACGGAAAGAAGACATGAGCCGACTGTTCCAGTACTTCGAACAGACGGCCAGCGGTGCTCGCACCGAAGGCGGCACCGGGCTCGGCCTGGCCATCAGCCGGGAGTTCGTGCGCCTCATGGGAGGCGATATCGCGGTAGCCAGCGAAGCCGGCAAAGGCAGTATCTTCCGGTTTGAGATCGGTGTCGAGGAAGGAGCGCCGGGGCCCTCCGTGGTGCGTGTCGCGGCGCCTCCCGTGGTCGGCCTGCAGCCTGGCCAGAGTCAGCCCCGCATTCTTGTCGTCGATGACAAAGAAGAAAACCGCGCGCTTCTCTCGGAGATGCTCAGGGGCGTCGGGTTCCAAACCCGCGAGAGCGCCAACGGCAGAGAAGCCCTGAGCGACGTTGAAGAATGGCGCCCGGATCTCGTCCTGATGGACGTACGCATGCCGGTGATGGACGGATACGAGGCCATACGCCGCATCAGGGCCATGACTGTCGGATGCAAGACGCCCGTCATTGCCGTCAGCGCCAGCGCCTTTGACGAGGAACGTCAGCGTGTGTTCGATGTGGGCGCGGACGACTTCATCGGCAAGCCCTACCGCGAGGCGGAGTTGTTCGAGAAGATCCGGAAGTGCCTCGACGTGCGTTACGTCTACGGCGACGTCCCCCCCCCGGCCGAGGCCACACCGACGCCAGCAGGCCCAGCGCAGATGGCAACCACGTCCATGGCGGCAATCCCCGACGGGCTCCTCGCGCAGATGCGGGAAGCCACCCTGAATGGCGAGATGGACCGTCTACTGGAGCTGATCGACCAGGTCGCGGCCACAAACGCCGATGTCGGCAGCGGGCTGCGCCAACTGGCCAACGGCTTCCAGTACGATCAACTCATCCAGTTGCTGGACAGGAAAGGGTAGACACCCGTGAACGAGACCCCAGGTAAGTCACCGCAGGCGAGCGTCATCCTCGTCGATGACACTCCCGCCAATCTGCAGGTGCTGTCCGGAATGCTTCGGGACTGCGGGTACAAGCCCCGGTCGTTTCCGAACGGCCGGCTGGCTTTGCAGGCGGCGGCGAAGGAACCGCCGGACCTCATCCTGCTCGATATCCTCATGCCGGAGATGGACGGCTACGAAACCTGTCGCCGGCTCAAGGAAGACGAGCGCTTGCGGAGTGTCCCGGTGATTTTCATCAGCGCCCTTTCCGAGACCTTGGACAAGGTCAAGGCCTTCCAGTGTGGCGGCGTGGATTACATCACGAAGCCGTTTCAGTTCGAGGAAGTGGAAGCGCGGGTCCGAACGCATGTGGCCATCAAGCGGTTGCAGGCTGAACTTGCGGGACAGTACCGCAGCCTGCAGATGAGCTACGAGGATCTCCGAAGGCTGGAAGCCTTGCGGGACAACCTCACGCGTATGGTCGTCCATGACATGCGTGGACCGTTGATGGTGATGCAGGGCTACCTGCAGATGCTCCAGGTCAAACTGAAGGACCGCATCGACGAGAAGGAGCGCGGGTTCTTCGCCGAGACCTCCGTCTCCTGCAATGGATTGGTGGAGATGGTGAGTTCCCTCCTCGAAGTCAGCCGACTCGAGGAAGGCAAGATGCCGCTGCGGCTGGCGGAGTCCGACCTCCGCGATCTGGCGGCCAAGGCGGTCAGGACCTATGAGCCCATGCTGCGCAGGTGTGCGCTGGCCGTGAGTGCGCCCCCGGGGTCGGTCACGGTCATTTGCGATCCCGACCTGATCGAGCGCGTGTTCGCCAACTTGGTCGGGAACGCCGTCAAGTTCACTCCCCCCGAAGGTTCGGTTGAAGTCCGTTTCCGCCCGGCGGAGGGCGAGGTCCGCGTCGAGGTGGTGGATACCGGCCCCGGAGTGCCCCACGAGTACCACGCGAAGATCTTCGAGAAGTTCGGGCAGGTCGAGGCGCGTCGAGAGGGGAGGAAGTACTCGACGGGGTTGGGGTTGACGTTCTGCAAACTCGCGGTCGAAACCCATGGTGGTGCGATCGGCGTCGACAGCGACGCGGGAAAGGGCAGCACGTTCTGGTTCGTCTTGCCCAGGACGGCAAACCCGCAGGCAAGGTGAACGGGGAGGATGAAAAGGAAACTTCCGTCTCCATCCCCGCCCCAAGTCCCACACATTACGAACCAACCACACACCCACCCACCGATAAGGTAATCCGGACCATGCCCAGCAAACGGACGTTGCTCGTTGTTGACGATGATATGCCCGTGCGGCTCATGCTCGCGTCGTTCCTCGGGGGCGAAGGCTATGACGTGATCGAGGCCGCCGACGGTGCGGTGGCCTTGCAGATCCTGGGACAGCGCAAGATCGATTTTGTCCTCTCGGACATGGACATGCCGAACAAGTCGGGGAAGGACCTGCTCCTGGAGGTCAAGAAGAACCGACCCCAGTTGCCCGTCGTGATCATCACTGGCAGGCCACGTGTGGAGGCGGCTGTGGAATGCATCAAGATCGGGGCCTTGGACTACCTCACCAAGCCCTGTGACCTGGAGCGGCTGGCAGCGATGATCAAGGAGACGCTGGCGTCGTCGCCGCCGCTCGAGGCCACCCGCGTGATCGAGGTGCCGAGGCGGTTGATTGGTGGATACAAGGTCCTCGAAGTTCTTGGCGAGGGTGGCATGGGCATTGTGTTCCTGGCTGAGAAGGACGGCCGGCGCTACGCCCTGAAGATCATCCGTGGTGCCGGGTGCCTCGTTGAACCCCAGTCCGAGTACCTGACCCGGTTCACACGTGAAGCGGCGATCGCCACCGCCGTCCGGCATCCCAATATCATTCCGGTCGTCGAGTATGGGATTGCTCAGGAGGAGAAGATCCCGTACATGGTCATGGAATACTGCGACGGCGTTGCTCTCGACGACCTGATCAAGCGCCGCCAGGACCTGCCCTATGCGACGAAGGTGTCCATCGTCCGGCAGATTGCCGCCGCCTTGGAGGCCATAAACGCTCACGGCATCTGCCACCGTGACGTGAAACCGAACAACGTGTTGGTCGACGCGGAGATGACCGCCAAGCTCACGGATTTCGGGATCGCCCGCTTAGCCGGGTCTGAACTGACCGGGACCGAGAAGTTGCTGGGCTCTCCGCCTTTCATGGCGCCGGAATCGTTTGCCGGTGTAGCTGACGTCGACCACCGCGCCGACATCTTCTCCCTCGGCGTGGTTGCTTACCTGCTGTTCACCGGCCAACTGCCATTCGCCGGAAACTCGATGTTCGCGCTCGCCGAGAACATTCGGACCGGCAAGCCCACGGAACCGCGCAAACTCGATCCCCAGTTCCCGCCTGTGCTTCAGCGGATTTTGGCGAAAGCGCTCAAGAAAAAACCGGAGGAGCGCTATGGGTCGGCCACAGAGATGATCGCCAGTCTCGATCAGTTCCTGAGCGGTGCCGAAACGCCGAGCTCCCCGCTGCAATGGCTGGGGGAAGAGATACTCGCCAGGGACTGGCGCTGACGCACGTCCGCGAACCCGTACGTCCCGCTCGGCCGTCACCCTCTCGCGGCCGTTTGTAGTACGATCCGCCATCTGCTCGTCTTCTCGGCAAGAAGTCTTTCTCGTCGGAAGCTGAATGTTGAACGTTGAAATTGAGTGGTGAGTGTTTACGGCCCGGCAGAAAGCGCCGCCATCATCCCGCGACCACGGGATTGCGGGCCTGGGCCGCGCGATGTCTTTCGCAGCTACTCTGTCCCGGGGCCAACTCCGCGCTATATTGAAGCCCTGTCGATGACCGTGTGATGTTCACACTTGCGACCGCGGTTGTGCCGCGATCGCTTATTCAGGCAGTTACAGGAACAAAGGATTCAGGCTATGGCGGACACGTACCTTCAGAAGCTGTTTGCGGAACGGATCGGCGGCGCGAAATTCGGCAAGGATACGACCATCTACAAGTTCGAGAAGATCAAGCGCGCCAAGACCGCCGCCAGGGCCGCGCACCCGGACGTCGAGCTCATCGACATGGGCGTCGGCGAGCCGGACGACATGGCGCCGCCGGTCGTGGTCCAGACGTTGGCCAAGGAAGCGGCCAACTGGCAGAACCGCACCTACGCCGACAACGGCATCCAGGAGTTCCGCGACGCGGTGGCCGTGTACATGGCCGACCTGTACGGAGTCAAGCTCGACCCGAAGACCGAGATCTGCCACTCGATCGGCAGCAAGTCGGCGCTGACGCTGCTGCCGGCCTGCTTCATCAATCCGGGCGACATCTCCGTGATGACCGTTCCCGGTTACCCGGTCCTGGGGACGTGGACCAAGTACCTGGGCGGCGAGGTGGTGAACCTGCCGCTGACCAAGGCGAACCGGTTCCTGCCGCAGCTCAAGACGCTGACCGCGGACCAGCGCAAGCGTGCCAAGCTGATCTACCTCAACTATCCGAACAACCCGACCGGGGCCTCGGCTACGCCCGCGTTCTACGACGAAGCCATCGCGTTTGCGCGGAAGCACAAAATCCTGCTCGTCTGCGACGCGCCCTACTCGCCGCTGGACTTCACCGGCAAGCCGCTGAGCATTCTGTCGCGGCCGGGCGGCAAGGACGTCGCCGTCGAACTGCACAGCATGTCGAAGGGCTTCAACATGACCGGCTGGCGCCTGGGCTGGGTTTGCGGCCACGCCGATGCGGTCAACGCCTTTGCCACGGTGAAGGACAATGCGGACAGCGGCCAGTTCCAGGCCATCCAGAAAGCGTCCGCGGCCGCACTGGCGAAGCACCGCCAACTCACGCCGCCGATCTTCGAGAAGTACCGGCGCCGGCTGCAGGCCCTGGTCACCATGCTGCGCGAACTTGGGTTCGACGCCGAAATGCCGGGCGGCTCGTTCTTCCTCTACGTCGAGATCCCGAAGGGCACCAAGTCCGGCAAGACGTTCCCCACCGCCGAGGCGTTCAGCCAGTGGATGATCACCGAGAAGCTGATCAGCACCGTGCCGTGGGACGACGTCGGGCACTTCGTGCGCTTCGGCGCCACGTTTGTGGCCAAGACGCGCGCCGAAGAGAAGCGCGTCCTCAGCGAAGTGAAACGCCGCCTCAGCGACGCGCAGTTCGTGTTCTGAATCCCGGGGAAACCCCGGGAGACGCGGACGGACGGCGTCGGCACGCGGTTCGGCCAGAAACGCCCCCGCCAATGACGTACGCACTGCGTGGCGGGTGCAGAACGCACCGCAACGGGCATCCGAGCCGCGACGGTCAGGGAGCGGTCTCTGGGAGGCCGCTTGCTCACACGCGCGGCTCGGCACAGACGTGCACCCGCCACGCCCATGTTACTCGCGGGCCACTCCGCGCCGCCACCGGGCTGGTCCCGGTGGTGGCGACGATTGGGGAAAAGGGGCGGGGCGCCCGCCCTCTTTCCCCCAATCGCCGCCCCGCGGGCGCAAGACCCGCGGCGGCGCGAACCGGCGCGAGTAACATCAACCTATGATCGGCCGGTCCTCCGGCCGGGGGCGCTGACGCATTCCGGCGCAACTCCAGGGCTGTTTCAAGATCCGTGACCGTCGCGTGCGGTGAGTACCCCCGGCGTGTCCCCACGCCGGGGGGGGCGGCCTGAGGACAGGCCGCCCCTACTTGATGTGCACGGAGGCGTGGCCTTCCGAGACGCGGCGCCGGATCCTGAAACAGCCCTGGCGCAACTCCCCCATCCCCTGCATTGCCGCCCCATTCGGACTATGTTCGGCCGCGTGGCCGTTGAGCGGCACGCAGACCGCTGCGGGCCAGAGCTGCGACTGCGGCCACACCGTGATCGCCGTGGACGGCGGCGGCACCGTGCGCCGCTGCCATTTCGTCCCTGAACCGCTGGGCAACCTGTACGACGACGGCCTGGCCAACCTGCTGCGGCTGCGGCCCTGTCCCAACGCTACCTGCTGGTGCCACATCGGCTACGTCCATCTGCACGCGCTCCCCCTGCGCGAGCAGTTCTCCTCCGGCATCCTCGAACGCATTCCTGTCTTTTGACCTGCGGTCCTGCAGCGGGCGTCATCCCGTCCCGCGCCCTTGCACCCCGCCACACCCCGGACCCGGTGCCGTCCACCGTTACGACGTAACGCCGCGGGTCCGTGCCGGAACCGAATCGGGCCACGGCTGCACACGCGCTGCCGCCCACGTTGTCGCCCATTCCTCTCTCCGCCCCCCCCGCCCGCGGGCCCGCCGCAAAGAGGGCGTCCCCTCTTCCTGTCGTCCGGGATAACGACTGAAGATCGCTTCATCCCCTCTTTCTCTCGCCATTGGCATCAAAACGTACGTGGCAGGGGCTGCCCGGGAATGAGCTGCCGGAGGAAGCGCTCCACGGGGATACAGAGAACGCCATGACGCAGCAAGACCTCCTTGCCGCGGTACAGGAAAAACAACTCGGCCTCGGGGTAGTCCTCGTGGAAACTGCGCAGTGAGCGCAACTCGGCATCGCGAATGACCGCGGCGTTCTTGACTTCGACAGCCGCGAAGACCGCGGCATCGTACAGCACAAAGTCGATTTCGGCACCGCCTTGAGTGCGCCAATAGTGCAGCCGCGCATCCGGGTTACCATAGTCGATCCACGCTCTCAGATGCTGCAGGAGCAACCCTTCCAGCGCTTGTCCGTCGCCCTCTTCCGGCCGATCCAGCGGTCCGGCCGGGCGCAGCGAACGGAAGACCCCCGCGTCGAAGTAGTAGAACTTGGCATGAACCGCCAAAGCGCGCTTGGCGCGCTTGCTGAACACGGGCAGACGACAGGCGATCAACAGGTCTTCCAAGATGGCCACGTAGCTGTCCAGGGTGGAACGTTTGACCTGGCATTCGCGGCCGATTTCGGAGAGGTTCAGGGCATTGCCATGGGAGAAACTCATGACCTCCAGGAAGCGCACAAACTGATCGAGATTGCGCACCAACCCTTCACTCCTGACTTCCTGGTCCAGGTACAGTTGGATGTAACTGCGCAAGGTATCCTCCGGGGTGGCGGAACTCCATACCAGCGGCAACGTCCCCAACCGCAGCGCGCGTTCAAGGGAGAAGGCCGAGCCCAGTTCGGCGGCGAGGAAGGGGTGCATATTGCGCACCACGGCGCGGCCGGCCAGCAGATCAACCCCTTTCTGTCGCAGTTTCCGCGCGCTTGAGCCCGTCAGTACGAAACGCAACTCCTGCCGTTGCTCCATCAGGCGATGGACCACGGGCAGCAACTGCGGCACCCGCTGTACTTCATCGATGACCACGGTATCACGCGTACCATGGGCTTTGACGAAATCCTCCAGACGTTCCGGTTGTGCCATGTAGGTGCGATAGGTGGCGGCCTCCAGCAGGTCAACCCAGGCGGCTTCCGCGAACGTCTCGCGCAGCCAGGTGGACTTGCCGGTGCCACGTGGCCCGAAAAGGAAGAAATGTTTGGCTGCCGGTGCGGCCATCCGCGGGATCAGGCTTGTGTTCATAGTCGTAATATAACATCGGTTCCGTAAAAGACAGGCAGAGATTTACGGAAGAGATGGAGGAATCGGTTGATTGTGCGGGCGGGAGACGGGTGCCTCGCGGGGCGGGGATCGGGGACGGGTGAACCGGCCTGGCGTGGGGGGCTCGCCGCCACCTGTTTCGGCGAGGGCATCCGCGAGTCGCGTCTGAACCCCCAGTGGCGGGTGGTGCGCCAGTGCGCCCCGGGTTACTCAGCGAAGAGGGGCGCGATGCACTCGATGATGCGCGCTGCTGCGTCCCCGGGCGAGAGCGCCGTGGTGTCGACGATCAGGCTCGGTTCTTCGGGAGCTTCGTAGGGCGCGGAGATGCCGGTGAACTCCGGGATCTGGCCGGCCCGGGCCTTGCGGTAGAGCCCTTTGGGGTCGCGGGTTTCACAGACCTCCAGGGGCGCATCGACGAAGACCTCGAAGAAGCGGCCGGCGCCGACGATGTCACGGGCGCGGGCCCGATCCTGGCGGTACGGGGAGATGAACGCCGTGATCACGATGACCCCGGCCTCGTTGAAGAGCCGGGCCACTTCGCCGAGGCGGCGGATGTTCTCAGTGCGGTCCGCGGCGCTGAACCCGAGGTCGCGGTTCAACCCGTGGCGAACATTGTCGCCGTCGAGGACATAGCAGAGGTGCCCTTCCGCAAAGAGCCGCTGTTCGAGCTCGCGCGCAATGGTGCTTTTCCCGGAGCCGCTGAGTCCTGTCAGCCACACCGTGCCGCCGCGCTGGCGGAGCAGGGCCTGCCGCTGATCAAGGCTGACCGCCGATGTCTCCTGTGACAGGTTCTGACTGACGGGCTCGTCTTTCCCCGCCCGGCGTCCGCGGCCGATCGCGCGGTCCACGATCATGCCCGCCGCCACCGTGGCGTTGGTCAGGCGGTCGATCAGAATGAAGGCGCCCATCTGCCGGTTGCGGGTGTACGGGTCAAAGGCCAGAGGCCGGTGCAGGGTCAGGTGCACGCGGCCGATCTCGTTCAGTCGCAGGGCCGCGGGTTGCCCGGGCTCGGCGGCCGGCATGCGGCGCATGCTGTTCACGTCCATGCGGTAGCGGATTTCCGCCAGCGCGCCGGGGATGACGTTGGTGGCGTGTTTGACCAGGAAACTGGTCCCCTCGCGCGCCGGCGTCTCGTCCATCCACACCAGCATCGCCTCGACGTTCGAGTCCACGCGCGGCACGTTGTTCGGGTGCACGAGCAGGCTGCCGCGGGACAGTTCGATCTCGTCCGCGAGGGTCACGGTGACGGCCATGGGCGGGAACGCCCCGTCCAGAGTGCCGTCCTGCGTCACGATGGACTTGACCCTTGAGAGCTGCTTGGACGGCAATGCCATCACCTCGTCGCCCACCCGCAGTACGCCCGAAGCGACGGTGCCCGCGAAGCCGCGGAAGTCCAGGTTGGGGCGGATCACGTACTGCACCGGGAAGCGCAGGTCGATCAGGTTGCGGTCCGTGACGATGTTGACGTTCTCCAGGTGGTGGAGCAGTGTCGGGCCGCGGTACCAGGGCAGGTTCGGGCTGGGGGTCACGATATTGTCGCCGTGCAGCGCACTGATGGGGATGAAGTGGATGTCGCCGAACCCGAGGCGTGCGACGAAGTCGTTGTAGTCCCGGCGAATGGTTTCGTACACATCCTGCGACCAGTCCAGCAGGTCCATCTTGTTGATGGCCACCAGCACGTGGCGGATCCCGAGCAGGGAGACGATGAAACTGTGGCGCTTGGTCTGAGTGACGACGCCGTTGCGGGCGTCGATGAGCACCACGGCCAGGTTGCAGTTGGATGCGCCGGTGGCCATGTTGCGGGTGTACTGCTCGTGCCCCGGGGTGTCCGCGATGATGAACTTGCGCTTGCTGGTCGAGAAGTAGCGGTAGGCGACGTCGATGGTAATGCCCTGCTCGCGCTCCGCCTTTAGGCCATCGGTCAACAACGCCGGATCGAAGTCCGTGCCGGTGGTGCCGTGCACCAGCGAGTCCTTGATCACCGCGGCCAGTTGGTCCTCGTAGATCATCCGGGTGTCATAGAGCAGGCGCCCGATCAGCGTCGACTTGCCGTCGTCCACACTGCCGCAGGTGAGCAGTCGGAGCAGGTCCTTCTCCTCGTGCTGCCGCAAGTAGCCGACAATGTCGTCCCGGATCCGGTCGGCATCCGGGATGTGCATCTGCCGGCGCGTCGTAGATGGTTCGTGGTTTGTCATATCGGATGTCTCAATGTCGCCACGGTGGGGGGGGGCGGGATCGAACCCGCGGTCAGAAATACCCGTCCTTCTTCTTCTCTTCCATGGACGCGGCGCCGTCGTAGTCGATCACACGGCCCTGGCGTTCAGAGGTGGTCGCCAGCAGCATTTCCTGGACAATCTTCTCCAGCGTGTCCGCGTCCGACTCGACGGCACCGGTGAGCGGGTAGCAGCCCAGGGTGCGGAAGCGGACCCGGCGCAGTTGCGGCGTCTCGCCGGACCGCAGCGGCAGCCGGTCGTCGTCCACCAGGATCAGGACGCCATCGCGTTCCACCACGGGGCGCTCGGCGGCGAAATACAGGGGAACGATGGGAATCTTCTCGCGGTGGATGTAGAGCCACACATCCAGTTCGGTCCAGTTCGACAAGGGGAACACGCGGATGCTTTCGCCCTTGCGGACCTTGGCATTGTACAGGTTCCACAGTTCCGGGCGCTGGTTCTTCGGGTCCCACTGGTGAAAGCGGTTGCGGAAACTGAACACGCGTTCCTTGGCGCGGGACTTCTCCTCGTCGCGGCGCGCGCCGCCGAAGGCAGCGTCGAAGCCGTGGTGATCGAGGGCCTGCTTCAGCGCGTCGGTCTTCATGACCTGGGTGTGCTTCTCGCTGCCATGCTCGATGGGGTTGATGTTCTGGGCCAGCCCGTCGGGGTTCGTCCAGACCAGGAGCCGGACCTCGGTCTCGCGTGCCACACGGTCGCGGAACTGGATCATCTCCCGGAACTTCCAGCGCGTGTCCACGTGCAGCAACGGGAACGGGATGGGCCCGGGATGAAAGGCTTTCTGGGCGAGGCGCAGCATCACCGAGGAATCCTTGCCGATCGAGTACAGCATCACCGGGTGCTCGAACTCCGCTGCGACTTCCCGGATGATGTGGATGCTCTCGGCTTCGAGCTGCTTCAGATGTGAGAGGGTAAAGCTTTCCATGGCTCGAAATCATCTTTCACGAGTAAGGCAATGTAGCGCTATGCGTGACTCGGGAACATGGACCCTGATAGCGACCTGTGCAATACGCCCGTCCGGTTCTTCAGCCCCAACGGGGCGCAACACACCAGCCCAAGGCAGCGCCCCGGGTAACACCCCAACCGCGCGTTGCACCCTGAAGGGGGGCGACATGACCCCGCCTGCAGCGATCGGGGCCGAGAGTATGTCTCGCCCGTTGCCGCTTCGCTGTCCTTCGACAAACTCGGGGCCCGTCTCGCTTGCAGCTCGGCTCCGGGCTGAACACCCTCTCCGTCTCCATTCCCAGGGTGTTGCCCCGAGTTGGTATGTGGCCGCGCCTTCAGCGCTCCGGACGGGGGCGTCCTCATGGCGCAGGTCGCATATATGGAATTCCTGAGACGTCAAGTCCGTGAACCCGCTCTGTCCCACCCGCGTCGGCAGGCGACGAAGAACGGGTTGAGCAGGCTGGGTTTGTTGTAGCGCAAAGGTTTGCCCGTTTCGTAGTTGGCGACCGTGCCGCCGGCGGCTTCCACCACGGCCTGGCCGGCGGCGGTATCCCATTCTGAGGTCGGCGCGAGTCGCGGGTAGACCTCGGCGCTGCCCTCAGCGACGAGGCACAGTTTCAGCGAACTGCCGATCGAGACCAGGGTTACCGGGCCATGTTCCTTCTCGACGCCGGCAATGAAGGCGCGGGTGTCATCATTCAGGTGCGACCGCGAGGCGACGACCCGAACGGGTCCGGCGGTCTCGGCCCGGGGCAACGGCAGTGCCGTCCAGTGCGGGTTTGGGGCCGCACCGCCCGCGAGCAGGTCGGCGGCCGCGCGGCAGTTCGGGCCGGCTTCCGCCTTCCAGGCGCCGACGCCGCTGATGCCGGCGTACACGGTTCCCGGCACCGGCGCGCAGACCACGCCCAGGACCGGACTGCCCGCCTCGATCAGGGCGATGTTCACCGTGAACTCGCCATTGCGCTTGAGAAACTCCTTGGTCCCGTCGAGCGGATCGACCAGCCAGAACCGCGGCCAGGCCGCGCGCTCGGCCAGGGGCATTTCCCGGCCCTCCTCGGACAGGACGGGGTAGCCATCCGCTCGGCGCAGGGCGGCCATGATCACCGCGTGCGCGGCGCGGTCCGCCGCTGTCAGCGGCGAGTGGTCGGCTTTGTACTCCACGTTGCCGGCGTCCGCGTACAGGCTCAGGATGGCCTGCCCCGCGGCAAACGCGGCGTCGACTGCCTGGCCGAGAAGGTCATGCGTGGAAGGGAACTGGGACATTTTACCAGAGCTCCGTGGCGCCTCAGCGAACCTGCACGACGGTGCCGGTATCCAGGGATTCAATGGCGGCGGCCAGCACTTTCTGCGCTGCCAGCCCGGACGCGCCGGAGCCGTCAATGTCTTCCGGCGCGACGCCGGCCGTGACCTGTTCCAGGAACCGGTGCAGGCGGTTGCGGAAGGTGTCTTCGAAATCACGCATACCGCCGAAGACCGGATTGCTGTAGACGGTCTTCTCGGCACTGCCGGCGGGGTAGAGCGTGACTTCACGGTACATGTCCTCGATGACGAAGCGTCCGCCGGTGCCGGCCACGTTGCAGTACTCCATGGGGTGGCCGCGCTCGATGTCGTAACTGCCGGTCAGCGTGCCGACCACGCCGTTGGCGAACTTCATGTTGAAGGTGGCCGTGGACCAGATCGTGCGCCCCGGCGCCTTGGTGGCGAAGCACTGCACGGCGACAATGTCGCCGCAGAAATAGCGCATGATGTCCACCGTGTGCGGATGCAGCGCCTTCAATTGGAAATACGGCGAACTCTCGGTGGGGTTCTTGATCCACATGCTCATGTTCATGAACAACAGATGTCCGAGGCGACCCTCGTCCACCCATTTCTTGGCCAGGATCGCCGCGGGGGTGAAGCGGTGGTTGAGGTCGATCCCGAAACAGCGTCGCTTCTCGCGCGCCTTGGCAACCATGGCCTCGGCCTGGGCGATGTCGTTGCTGATCGGCTTTTCGCAGAGCACGTGGCACCCGGCGTCGAGAGCCTGCAGGGTCGGTGCGCAGTGGTCACTGCCGTACTCGTAGCCGCCAGTGGCGACGCTGCAGACGTCGGGTTTGAGCGTGGCCAGCATCGTTGGCGTATCGTAAAACGCCGGGACCCCCAACGCCTGGGCGGCCGCGTCCGCCCGGTCCTTGCGCAGATCGCAGACCCCCACCAGCTCGGACAGTGGATCCTCCTTGTAGATCCGGGCGTGGCGGTTGCCGATGGGGCCCAGGCCGATGACACAGACTCGCAACATGGTAGTACTCTTTCCGGTTGTAGGAACCTGCGCTACGCAATCGGGGACCATAGTCCGTGGTCCGTCATGGCGCAATGGTATGTACGGCGTTTCCGGGTGTTGCGTCAGTCAAAGACATCTGAGGCGGTCCGTCAAGGTGGGCGCCGGGCCTCCTGACCCGGTGCGATGGTGTGACGCGACCGAAGCAGGCCAGGCCGGGAGACCTGGCCTCCACCCTGCACCCACCACTCCCATGTTACTCGCGGGCTGCGGCAGAGTGGCCGGAGCGGCTCGCTCCGGCACCCGCGGGAGCGAGCCGCTCCGGCCACGTTGCCAGAACGACCCGGACAAACAGTGAGTCACGCCCACACATGATCGGGCGCATCCGCCCGGGGGGCGCTGACGCATCACTGTTTCCGCGACGTCAGGTCACTCGCGCTCATAGCCATACTCGGCGATGGACGCGGCGAAGAAGTCGAAGTCGTGTACCCCGGTGTCCTGACGCCAGCGGCCGATGCTCTCCGGCCGGACCGGGATGCGGGCCAGCGGAATGCCGAGGAATGCCTCGAGGCGCTTCAGGGTTTCCTCCTGACGC
This sequence comes from Lentisphaerae bacterium RIFOXYA12_64_32, assembly GCA_001803235.1. GTDB lineage: Bacteria > Verrucomicrobiota > Lentisphaeria > Oligosphaerales > YB12-FULL-65-16 > YB12-FULL-65-16. Next base: position 45,478 of record MHBL01000226.1, on the reverse strand, counting down.
AGTACGAAGTCCTCGAAGCGAACTTCCAGCCACTGCGCCGGGCGCGGCGTCGCCTTGACCAGGTCGTACTGGTACTTCCAGGAAATGGCGCGGCGCAGGCGCTCATCCTCCGTCGGCGGGTACGGGATGCCCCACTCGGTCAGATTGTCGGTGATGTGGCCGCCGATGATGCAGTCACGCGGATCGCGGATCCAGAAGATGTACTTGATCTCGGGGAACAGCCGCTGGATCCAGGGGTAGACCAGCGTGGTTTCCGGGATCTTCCAGCCTTTGTGCTCGACCGTACTCTCCCGGACACTGGTCAGGAACGAATGGATCAGGCGCCTGAATTCCGCGGGGATGTCCATGCCGTGCAGCTTGCTGAAGTCCCACTCGAGACCGCCGCGCCACTGGACATGCGGCGCGAGCACGCGGCATGCCGCGTACATGTCCTGCGGCGGCAGGAGGTCGCCCGAGCCGTTCAGGGGGTTGCCCATGAACACGCCGCTGGCCGACAGAGTGTGTGACATGGCGCGGGTGCCGGAATGGCCGCGCCCGATGACGGTGACAAGCATACATATCCTCCTGGCGTGGGAACAAGTTCAGGTTGCTTAGGCTGAAGGCTGATAGGCTGAAGGTGGAAAACCCTGACGATTCGGAGCGAGCGAACCGAGGCCGTCAGCCAACACGAACGCCTCCAATCTCGTATGCCGCTGTCTGATTCTTCCTTCAGCCCATCCACCTGAGTAGTGACCTGCCGTGACCCGTTCCGTGAAGGTCAGGCTAGAGCCCTTTTCAAAAGGGTCGGGGATCGGCCTGCAAGGCCGACGCTACAGCCGATCGTGAGCTTGTGTTCCTCGCTGTAGTGGCCGCGTTGCACGCGGCTCTTGGGCTTTTGCTACGGGGGTTGGCGTCGGGCCGCGCATCGCGTCACAGCTTCTTGGCGCCACGCTGGGTCTGGAGTTCGCGCGCCTGCAACCCTTTTGCTGCCTTCGGCGAACCGATGTGCATACCCTCGTAGGCCTGACGCGACGTCTTGAACGGGCCACAGCCCTTGCCGTGCCAGTTCAGGTTCGTGTACATCGGGTTCGGGCGCCCGGTTTCCTTCTCGCGTTTCTTGATCCAGGCCTGCAGGCGCGCTTCCAGCATGGCGACCACGGCCGGTTCTTTCTTGGCCAGGTTGCAGTTCTCCCCCGGGTCTTTCACGATATCGTAGAGTTCCACTTCCGGTTTGAAATGGAAATCGGGCTCCAGCGCGTGGATCAGCTTCCACTGCGGCGTGCGCCAGCCGTGCTTGCGCATCCAGGTGCACTCGGTGATGTAGAACTCGGGTTCCGGCGTGCGTGCGCCGCCGTCCATCAACGGCACCAGGCTGCGGCCGTCGAACTTGATCTTGCTCTCGACCCCGAGCACGTCCAGGATCGTGGGCGTGATGTCCTTCATCTGCGTGGTTTCCGAGAACCGCTTGCCGGCGGGAATCCGGCCGGGCATCACGAACGCCAGCGGGATGTGCAGCGTGCACTCATAGAGCCCGTGGTGGTCGTAGTAGCAGTCGTGATCGTGCAGCGTTTCGCCGTGGTCGGAGTCGATCACCACCAGCGTGTCCTCCTCGATGCCGAGTTCCTGGATGGACGTGAAGATGCTCGCAATGCAGGCGTCCATGTACGCGACGGCGCCGTCGTACTGCGCGATGACGTAGTCCTTGTCCGTGCAGCCCGTGGGCAACCAACTGGCGAAGTAATCACAGAACGGTTTGAACTTCCAGACCGGGTCCATGGAGCGGTTCTTCTTGTCGAGTTCGTTGCCATCGTAGAAGATCCGTTCGTACGGGAGCGGGGGCAGGTACGGCGAATGCGGGTCCATGTGGCGCATGAACAGGAAGAACGGTTTCTTCTCGCCGGCCAGACGCTTGAGTTCCGGAATGGTGACGTTGTTCAGGTTCTCGGCCTTGGGGCTGCGCCCCTGCTCCCGGGAACCCCAACCCTCGAAGTCAATGTATTTCTGGAACCCGCGCGATGCCGGGTTGCCGCTGAACCCGACGCAGGAGGTGCTGTAGCCGCCGCCGCCCAGAATCTCCGCCAGCGTGGTCAGTTTCGGGTCCAGGCCGCCCTGGTGCCGCAGCGCGACGACATCCATGCCGAAGCAGTCCATGCCGGTGAACATCGAGCCGTAGCCGGGTGTGGTGGGGATGTGCGGGCTGAAGTTGTTCTCGAAGACGCAGCCGCGGGCGGCGTACTTGTCGATGTGCGGGGTGGTGAGCCGCGGGTAGCCGTACAGGCTCATGTGGTCCGCGCGCAGGCTGTCGATGCCGATCAAGATGAGGTTTGTCTTGCGTGCCATGCTGTGTACTCCTTGCTTAACGTGACGTCTCGTGAATGATATGTATGTCGTTGCACTACAATTGACTATGGTTAATGGTCCCGGTTGCGCGTCTGGATCAGGCAATGCTGACGCGTCGCCCCTGCGTCGCGGCATCCAGGCTCGCGAGGATCATCTTGAGTACATCGCGGCCTTCCTCGGCAGTGGCGATCGGGGGGCGGTTTCCGTGCAGGAATTCCGCGATCGGACCGGACAGGCCGGCAATGCGCTCGCCGTGGTTGACGATGTCCGGCAACTCACTCACTGTCCACTTGCCGTCGGTCTTGAGATACCACTTGAGTTGAATGCCGCCGGGCGGGCGCGGGATTCCGCCACTGACGCCGTCGCCGTAGTTGCCGACAATGACGCCGTTCTCGCAGACGATCTCGGTGTTGTTCTCGCCCGCTACGGCCACGAAGGTGCCCGATATCTCCGCCAGCGTGCCGCCCGGATAGCGGAACACCGCGATGCCGTTGTCGTTCGGAATGCGCGGGTTCAGCAGCGTGGTGATCTCCGCACTGACGCTTTCCGGCAGGCCGAGCAGCCAGTAGAGGAAGTCGGCCGGATGCGCTGCGTCGTCCGCAAAGATGTCCCGATTCAAGTGCGGCTGCACATGCCAGCTCTTGTCGAAGTCCTTCCACAGATGCGTGGACAGGCAGTGGCGCCGGCGTGCCATGAGGACCTTGCCGAATCGCCCGCTGGCGAGCAGGCGTTTGACCTCCAGGTTGTGCGGGTCCACGCGCATCTGCCACGCGAGCGTGAAGGGGACCTTGGCGTTGGTCACGGCCGTGACGATGCGGTCGGCTTCCGCCAGGGTCAGGGCAAGTGGTTTCTGCAACACGATCGCTTTGCCGGCCGCCGCGGCCTGCTCGACCAGATCGGCGTGCATGGACGTCTCAGAGGCGATAACTACCGCGTCGATGTCCGGACGAGCGAGCAGGCCGGCGGGCGAGGCGGCGGCTTCCAGGTGATGGCGTTCGCACGCGCCCTTCAGGCGCGCCGCATCATGGTCCCAGCCAGCGAGGAGCCGCAGCCCGAGTTGCGCCTCCTGCTGTCGCCAGCGTTCGCAGTACATGCCAACGTGCCCATGCGCAAAGCCCAGAATGCCAACACGAATCGTTGTCATGGGGTGGTTACCTCGCTCCCAGGGCTTTGAGGCAGGCGTTCAGGTAGCCGTAGCTCTCCGCCGCAATGATCGCACGCTCCGCGAGGTCATACTTGCCGGCGCCGATGACCTCCAGGCACACCGGGCCATCGTACTTGCCGTCCACCATCGCCTTGCAGTATCCGGCCAGGTTGATCTCGCCGCGGCCGCAGGCCTGGTCGCGTGCATCGCCCGGGCTGGGGCCCTTGCCCTTGCAGTCGCGGATGTGGATGTGCTTGACGCGGCCGATGACCGCCGGCAGCGCCTTCTCGGGCAGTTCCCCGGCGCGGTAGATGTGGCTCGGGTCCATGTCGACGCCAAACGCGGGGCACGCGATCTTGGCCATGGCCCGCAGGGTCGTGGGCGTGCTATAGATGCTGCCGCCGACATGCGCCTTGCAGCAGAGCGTTACCCCGTAAGCCGCCGCACGTTCGGCCGCTGCCGCGATCACGCCGATCTGGCGCACCAGGTCCTCCTCAATGTCGGACTTGCCGCCGGGGCCGACATTGATGATCGGAATGCCCAGCGCCTTGCCCGCGGCAAACGCCTTCTCCAGGCGCGCGCTGTCCAGGGACGCGACTTCCATGGACAGCAGCGCCAGGCCGTTGTCCGCCGCAATGCGCCGGACCTCCTCGCCCTGTTCCTGCCAGCGGTCGAGCACCAGGTGCTCGCACATGCCGCTGATGGCGGACACTTCAATGCCGTCATAGCCGCAGGCCTTGATCGTCTTTGCGGCCGCCGCAAAATCCAGCCCGGCAAACAGAACGGAATTGACTCCCAACTTGATCATGATGTCTGACCTTTCAATGATGACGTGAGGCGATGCCGGGACGGCACCGCGCCAGTTCAGATGCGCTCGACTCGCGGGTCACCGTGGAGCGTGGGCAGCGGGTTGGGTCGCACCATCTCCCCCCCGTTTTCATAGGAATCGATGACCGCCCATATGTACTCGAGGGTGGCGAGGGCGTCGCGGCCCGAGGACCGCAGGTGTTCGAGGGGAACGCCGCGGGTGACGTCGTCGAGGAAGGCGTGGATGCGCCGCGGGAAGGTGGCGCCGAAATCCTTGATGCCGGTGTCCAGCACTTCGGGGGTCGGGCCCTGGCCCAGCCCGAAAGACTGGCCCGGCTTGACCGCCGGCCAGTAGGTCAACTTCTCAATGCAATTCTCGATACAGAACGTGCCCTTGCTGCCCGCCACCTCGCAGCTCCACCAGCCGCCGAGGCCCCACATCGCGTCGCCCCGGTGGCTGAGCAGGTAGCCGACCGTGCCGTCGGCGAACTGCACGTGGACGCTGTTCACCGACACCAGCAGGTCGCCTTTGTTCTTGCGGAAGCCGGGTTTGGTGGAAAAGGACTGCACGTGGGTGATGTCCCCGCAGAAGTGGCGCATCACGCTGAACGGGTGAGTGAGGAAAGCCTTCATGTGCGCATACGGCTGGTTGAAGCGCGGGCTCTTGTTGTGGCGGTAGGTCTCCTCGCCGCCGTTGAACCCGACCTTGAACAGGCAGTAGACGAGTTCGCCCACCTGGCCCTCGTCCATGTACTTCTTCGCCCGTTCGGCCGTCGGCGTGAAGTAGTGGTTCAGGTTGCAGCCGAGGTAGAGCTTGCGCTCCTGGGCATAGCGCACCATTTCCCGCGCTTCGCCGATGTCGTTGGACAACGGCTTCTCGCAGAGTACATGCTTGCCGGCGGCCAGGGCCTCCATGGCCGGCTCGAAGTGCCAACTGCCGTTCTCGTAACCGCCCGTGGTGACATCCACCACGTCCAGTTCTTCGTGCGCCAGCATCTCCTTGAGGCTGTAGTACGCCTTGACGCCGTGGGTCTTGGCCGCCGCGTCAGCCTTGTCCTTGACCACGTCGCAGACGGCGACCAACTGCGCCAGGGAATCCGCCTTGTGGGCGGCTGCATGCGTGTTGCCGATCCCGCTCATGCCGACGACGCCGACGCGCAGTCCCTTGGGTGATTCCGATTCCTTTGCTGTCACGATGTCCTCCGCGTGCTGCTGTGGCTGCTTCGCTACAGGGTTGCTTTCATGAAACTACACACTACTCTAACCCAGTCCACGTGGTTAGCCTTGTCAAAACCGTCAAAAATAAGCACAATCCTGTCAATGCCCAGAAAGCTCATCAGAACGTCCGTGTTCCCGGACGGCGAGTTTCCGTTGGAATGCCGGCGGATTGACAACCACGGCGCCACCGGCATTCACCGGCATGATTTCTATGAACTGGTGGTTATTCTGGCAGGGTGTGGCCGGCACATCACGGACCGCGAGGAATACACTCTGGAGGCCGGTGACGTGTTCCTGCTCCGCGGCGACATGGCGCACGGGTATGCGGACACCGAGCACATGACCCTGGTGAACATTCTCTTCGATCCCGACCGCCTGGCGCTGCCCATGCGGCTGCTGCGCGATCTGCCGGGCTACCATGCGCTGTTTCGCATCGAGCCGCGGTTGCGCACCTATGACCGGCTGCGCAGCCGACTGCGCCTGCAGGCGGAGGAACTGGCAGAGGTCGCGGGCATGATCGGCCGCCTGCAGCACGAGTTGACGCGCAAGGCGCCGGGGTACCGGTTCCAGGCTTGCGCGCACCTCATGCACCTGCTGGGGTTCGTGTCGCGTTGCTATTCGCACCCCGATCGGAACATGGAACGGCCGTTCCTGCGCCTGGGCGAGGTGCTCAGCTACATCGAACTGCACTACCGCGAACCGATCACCGTGGCGCAGTTGACCCGAATGGCGCACATGTCCGAGAGTTCACTGATGCGTCAGTTCCACCGCGTCCTGAGCCGCTCGCCCATCGAACATGTCATCCGGGTCCGCATCCTCAAGGCGGCTGAGCAACTGCAGCGCGGGGATGCGCGCGTCTCCGAAGCGGCCCTGGCCTGCGGCTTCACGGACAGCAACTATTTCTCGCGCCAGTTCCGTCGCATCATGGGGACCAGCCCGCGCGAGTACCGTGCCCGGGGGAAACGGGAATAGCGGCCGCGACGGGCGAAGGGGGCAGGAAGGTCGCGGTTGCATTGTACTACTCTGGCGTCGCGGAGATGCGGCGCATGAACGCTGCAATGCTGCAGATGGATAGGGGCGGCGCGCGCGGTTGCCCGCCCCTATCCCCGCCGAAATGGCCTGACAGGAGCAGCCACCGGCCAGGAGGGACGGCTATCGCAGGAGATGCCGTAGCGCGCCGTCCAGTTCAGGAAACTGAAACCGATACCCGCTCGCAGCCAACTTCGCCGGCTCGACACGCTGGCTTGCCAGCAGCAGCGCATCCGCGACTTCGCCGAACGCCAGTCGCGCCGCGAAGGCGGGCATGGGGAAGAGCGTCGGCCGACGCAGCACGCAGCCAAGCGTGTTGGCAAACTCGCGGTTCGTCACTGGATTCGGTGCGACCGTGTTCACTGGCCCGCGCAGCGAGTCCGTCGTTAGCGCGTGCTGGATCGTGCCGACCACGTCGTCGAGAGTGATCCAACTCATCCACTGCCGGCCGTTGCCGATGACGCCGCCCGCGCCGAGCTTGAACGGCGTCAACATTCTTGCCAGCGCGCCGCCGGTCCCGCTGAGGATGACGCCGAACCTCAAACAAGCCACGCGGATGCCCGCCTCGGTCGCGGGTTTCGTTGCCGCTTCCCAGTCGCAACAGACCCCGGCCAGAAAGTCCAGCGCGGGCAGACTCTCGTCACGCATCACTTCATCGCCGCGGTTGCCGTAGTAGCCGATGGCCGACGCGCTGATCAGGGCTCTTGGCCGCGGCGTGAGTTTGGCGAGCGATTCGGCAAGCTGCTGGGTCAACTGCACGCGACTGTCTCGGATGCGCGCCTTCTTCTCCGGCGTCCAGCGGCCCACGGCGATGTTGTCGCCGGCGAGGTTTACTACCGCGTCGTGGCCTGCCAGATCCGGCCACGGTTTGGAGTGAACCAGTCGCGTGATGCTGTGGCCGGCGGCTGTCAGCGCCGGCACCAGTGCCGACCCTACCAGCCCGTTTGAGCCTGTGATGAGGAGTCTCATGGTTCTACGTCGGCAATCTGGGCGATGCAAGTCTGGTTCTATCTCGCCGGCGCGGTAACGCCTTTCGGCAGCCATGGGAACAGGTCCTTGGCGCTGGTGCTGCCGTAGGCGAAGATGACCCAGCCGCCGGTCTGGTATCCGCGGGCGATCTCGATCTGGCGAATCGTTCCGACCGGGCCCGGCATCAGGAACGCGCCGATCCCCGGGTACAGCGGAATGCGCCGCTGAATGGCGTCGAGCTGACTCTTGACCCAGCCGTCGAACTGCATGTCGGTGGGCGTGTAGTCCATCGGGCAGATGAAATCCAGGTATCCCTGTTCACACCACACCTTCCAGTCCTGCCCGACATTGACGCGGCACTGCGGGTAGGCGCTGAACACCGCCGCCGAGATCTGCACCCCGGGCGCGACACGCCGCACTTCGTCGTGAACCGCTTTGACGACGCGCGTGATGTTGTCGCAGCGGAACTGCACCCACGCGTCACGGTGCATTCCTTTGCTCAGCACATCGGCCGGCCACTGTGCGACCTTCGCGCCGAGCCCTGCCTCGAACTTGACCCGGCACGTCGGGCAGAAACACGTCTCGTCGCCCGGGTACCGGATGTAGTCGAAGTGCACTCCGTCCACGCCCGGCTTGCGCGCGGCTTCGACCATGGCGTCGAACACCTGCTTCTGGTTGCGGTCGTTGCTCGGGCAGAGCCAGTCGGTGACTTTCCCAGTCTTGTCGACCTGCGTCCGCCCTTCGGCCCGGAGCCGGTCGAAGGCGTCCTTCGGCAGGTAACTGCCGGGCGGGCCGGCGTTCCAGTTCACCATCCACACGTGGACCTTGATCCCGTGCTTGTGGCAGGCCTCGATGCACTCGGCCAGGTAATCGCGCTTCTCGGCATAGCCCGTGTGGTAGGGCAGCACCGCGCTCGGGTACCCGGCCGACCCGGCCCACAGCATGTTCACGATCATCTGGTTGATGCCGCACCGTGCCAGCAGTGCCGCCGACTCTTCCCAACTCATCCCGGCCACTCCTTCCGGTTGGTGACACCACACGGCGCGGAACTCGTTCGGGACTGATTGCTGCGACAGGCAGAACGACTCGACCAGTGCGGCACGAACGTCAACCAACGCCCCGAGCGCGCCATCCCAGTCGCCCGAGGCGCCTTTCGCCTGCGCGATGGCGTAGGCCCCCTGCGCCCGCGCCAAAGCATCCTTGCCCGTTTTGCCGTGCCCCGGCAGGCTTGCGACGTAATGCACGGCGCCCGGCCAGTCATCCTGCTGCACCACGGTGCAGACGTTCATCAGTCGCGTTTCGAACATGGTCTTGCGCACCTCCGGGTAGGCTGCCGCGATCAGCCCCGCGAGCAGCGCGCGCTTGGCGTCCTGATCGTCCTTGGTCAGGACATGCGAGATGTACGCGCCGGCGTCGGACAGGATGATGGCCGGCACGTCGGTGCGCGTCCCGTCGGCCGAGTGCCACCACGCGGCGACCTGGCTGCGGCCCGCGATCGGAGTGGCCACGACGGCAATCCACGAATTCTGGTTCACCGTCTGCGGGGCCAGGGCAGGGGGCGTTGACGCGAAGCGCATGGACGCGAACTCGCCGGGCTTCGGCTTGCGGCAGGCCCCGAGTTTCACACCCAGCACGTCGCCGAGCGCCGCGGGCACGTCGTAACAGGCGATGATGTGCCCGCCGCCGCGCACGAATTCGGCCAGCAGCGCGATCACGTCCGGCTCCAGCCCCGGGGCATAGGGAACCACGACCACCTTCAGCCCGCGCAGACCGGCAGCCTGCAGATCGCTGGTTCCGAGCACCATCGGGACGATCCCCGCATCGTCGAGCATTTCGGCGGCGGACTGCACCCAGGTGTCGATGCTCTTCTGCTTCTCCTCGCTGGCGTCCTTGCCCCGGATCTCGCGCCGCAGGACGGCGACGCCGGCTGCCGGCTCGATGGCCCCGAAATTGGCCAAGTACAGGAGACTGTCGCTGCGCGGCGCGCTCGCCCATGGGCTCAGCCGCACCCGCTCGACCCGGGACCAGCCGGCCGGCGTCCCCTCAACCCCGAAATCCGCTTTGCGGATGCGCACGCGGCACCAGGCCCGCTCGCGGTCCGGGAAGAACCGCCCGTTGTACCAGCCGTCGCCGCTCTTGAAGTACAGGCTGAAGCTCCCAATGGCGCTCAGATTCTCGATGTAAACATCGAAGACGATGTCCGAGACACGGGACAAGTCGACGCGAATCTCGCGGTCCCAGACAGCGCGCGGCAGCGTGTTGCCCACAAAGACACAGGGCATCTTCAGCACCGGATGTCCATCGACCTGGACCGGCTCAACCGCGGCGGTCTGCGCCTTGGCCGCGCGTGCCCCGGCGTCGTCCGCGGTGTCGGGCGAGTTCCAGGCCTGGCGCGCCGCCGCGGCGCTCGCATACTCCAGGCTGTCGAGCACGCGAAGGTCGGCGCGCGGTTTGGGCGGTGCCGGCATTGCGCCCGGTGCTGGTTCAGGTTCAGGCTTCTTCGTTTCCGGCAGGGGCTCGCGCAGGCATGACACGCACACCGCACAGGCAGCCACGATGCCACAGACGATTCGCATGTTCACGGTTCCGCTCCCTTCTGCCTTTTCGCCCCACCGTTGCCCTTCTCTGCCCGCGCTCGCACGCGCTCGGTCCCTGGCGATCCGGGGCAGGGCAGGGGGACGGTGAGGCCAACGATCACCTACTGTACTCTCCGAGCCGTGCACAGGCCACTCACAGTACGCCCGCCCAAGTACGCCCGGCGTGTCCCCGCGCCGGCGCGAAGGTGCGTTCTTCTGTCCCGCCCAGCTTTGTGTCGAGCCGAACGCACCAGCACACATGGCAGCGCCCAAGCCGGCCAGCGTGGGGACACGCTTGGCCTACCAGTACGCCCGGCGTGTCCCCACGCCGGCGCGAAGGTGCGTTCTTCAACCGCGCTCCAGTTTCATCCCCAGCGTGCGGCGCCGGTTGCAGACGCACAGCAGTACGGCTACAATAGCTTTCGATACACGCACCGAGACGCCCTGGCGACGGGTCAGCCCGCGAGGACGCGGGCGTTCCAGGAAGCACTGTTCCCCCGGGCGATGTGTCGGGTGTCGAGTGTCGGGGGATTCCTGAACCCCGAACCCTGAACCCTGAACCGGCGCCGGCGCAGAAGGAATCCGCTTCATGGATATGACTCCGCAATCCAGCCCTGACTTCGTTCAGCGTTGCCTGCCGGCCTATGACATCGGCGAACTGAAGGACGTGCAGGCCTTCGGCGGCACGGCCGGCAAGACGTGGCGTGTGGTGACCGATCGCGGCGCGTGGTTGCTGCGGTTGCGCGGACTCCGCACGTCCTCCGACGAACTGATCGCGTTCGATCACGGGCTGCGTCAGCACCTGCTCGGGCGCCGCATCCCGACCGCCACTCCCGTGCCCACGCGCGCCGGTCAGACCGTTGTCCGGATCGACGACCGCGCCCTCGAACTGTACGCCTTCATCGACGGGGTCGGCATGCGGGATTCGCACGCCCGCCACATTCTCGCCGAAGCGTCGCGGACGCTCGCGCGCCTGCATCGCGCCTCGGTCTCGTACCCGGCCGCGCAGGCCCTGCCGCCTGTAGCCCAGTACGCCAGCCTCGGCGTCCCGGACGCAAGCGACCGCATGGAAGACCCGGGACTGCTCTGTCGCGTCTATGACCAGTTTCTCAAGCACCCCGACGCCCAAGCCTACGGCGATGCGGCCCAGACCGCGACGCGCTGGCTCGAACGGCTCCGGACCCGCTTCGACCGAAACGTTTACGACGGGCTGCCGCACACTGTCACCCATGGCGATTTCACCCTCGCCAACCTGCTGTTCGACGAGCACGGCCGGCTGATCGGGGTGTTTGACTACGACTGGGCGCGCTGGGCGCCGCGCGTGCGCGACATTGCCGACGGCATGTTCTTCATCGGCGGCCGGCGCCGCACGCCGCTGCGCGCCGAGGACATCTGGTCCCTCACCGAGGCTGCCGAACTCACTGTCGATCGGTGCGCGCTGTGGCTGCGTGAGTACCGCGATATCGGTGCGTTGGCCGCCGCCGAGTTCGAGACCATTCCGCTCGCCTTCGGCGCCCGCTGGCTGTCCGTGCGCGCCGAGGGCACGGCCAAGGTCGCGCCCGAGGACCGGCTCCGCTTCTGTTTCGGGAATCTCGCCGAACCCCTTGCCTGGCTTGACGCCAACTGGCCTGCCGTCATGGCGCTGGTGTGAGGCCGTCCGACGGCACCCGGCGGGAGTCAAGACCAAGTAGCCGCAGTCGAAGGAGTCCCGCAGTTGGACTTGGTTCCCTGGAGCGCCCGCGTCTCGCGGGCTGCCTTCGGTGGCGTGGCGGTCTGCCGCGAGCCAGTTGCCCGGAAATGCCCGGGGCCTGCGTCCCCGTGACGCCGGCGTCTCGCCGGCGGGGTGCGTGCGGCGGCAACGCGCTACGCCCGCGAGGACGCGGGCGCTCCAGAACGCACCGTATTGTCCTGAACCCTGAGCACGGTGGCGCCGCAAGCGGGGATGTTGCCTGCGGTCGCGCCCGGAAACCGAACCGCTAACCGGTTCGTTAGAAATCGATTAGAACCACTCAATCCCACTGTTCCCGCGGCGGACGGGGCAGTATAATCTCTCGCGGAAAGGTTGAGTCCGTTCGCCCAGGCAAGCGCGGCTTGCAGGAACGGAACGAAGCCGTCCGGCGGTGCCCAATAGCGCATCATCAGGACACTCGGCCACAAGATGGTCCGGCTCCAGCCTATTCACGGGTTCGCTGCCGAAACGACCGCCGCCGTCGTCATCCAGGTCGCCACTCACTGGGGCATCCCGCTGTCCACCACGCACGTTATCTCCACGTCCATCATGGGTGTCGGGGCCACGAAGCGCCTCAGTGCCGTCCGCTGGGGCATCGTCGGCCGCATGGTCTGGGCCTGGGTCTTCACCCTGCCGGTAACCGCCCTCCTCGCGTACTGCTTCACTCGCCTGCTCCTGCTCGGTCAGGCCTCCTGAGCCGAACATCCTCCGCCCCACCGTGTTTCCGCGCCTTCGCGCCAGTCCGGCACATCGCATCCTCACGCCTGTCTGACATCCCCTAGCGTACCCCTAACCGGGGGCTCACAGTCCGGGGATATCATGTGTGTAGTTGATTGCCCCCGGCATGGACGAAGACCAGCCAAGCCGATGGCCGTCCGGGGACAACGGCAGTCAGAGACCTGCGTCACGGCAGGAACGTCAGGAGGCACGCACGGACATGGAGACGACTCTCTCCTGCAATCAGGAACCGGGCAAGGAACTGACGCGGACTCTGGTGTGGACGCCAAGTGCGTCCCCAACGGATGACACCTTGCTTCCGGCTTTTCACCGCCTTGCCAACGCGGCCTCATTCGCCCACACGCACCAGTTGCGGGTCATCCGGCGTTTGGGCCAAGGCCGACAGGGAGTCGTTCTGGCTGTCGAGCAGTCCGGCCCTTTCAACACGGTCACGGAGCACGCCCTGAAACTGCACGACCCCACGCCCTTCGCTGGACCGGAAGCCTACCGGCAGGAACTGGAGCGCATCGCCCGCCAAGTCAGCGCTCTGCAGAGGATCCACCACCCGAATCTGGTTCAATGTCACGAGTTCGTCCTGCTCGGCGATGTCGGGAGTGTCCTCATGGAGTTCATCGATGGACTCGACATCCAACACCTGACATGCCTCCGCGCCCGGGCGAATAGGGGCGTTCCGGAACGGCAGAACTCACGCGACCGCACCGCGGCGTTGTTCGTTGCCGGAACCTGCCGATGGCAACCTGGCGTGGCGTTCTACATCCTGCGCAAGATCCTGCGCGGCCTCGATGTCCTGCACAAGGCCGGTTACATCCATGGCGACATCAAACCGCAGAACGTCATGCTCGACCGGTTCGGCACCGTTAAGCTGGTCGATTTCGGACGCGCGATCCCCTCCGACGGGTCGACCAATCTGCTCCTTGGAACACCTCTGTACATGGCCCCGGAGGTCCACCGGAGAGAAAGGCTTACACCCGTATCCGACCTCTATAGCGCGGGCATGACCATCCTGGAAATGCTGCGCGGGCGTCAAGTCCTCGCGGGCGCCGAGAGCGAGAGGGAGTTGCTGTGCCAGAAGGAAACCCTGGCGAAGCGCTTGGAGGATTACATGCCGCCCGGAATCCTCATGGACGAGAGGTACATCGCCATTCTCCGGCGCCTGCTCTCCCCAGATCCGACCGAACGCTTTGCCAGTGCGACCGAGGCAGACAGCGGCCACGACGGTGTCCGCCTGCTCCATGACACGTTGCTGCGGGAGCAGTTGAGCGAGGATTACGACCGGCGGCTGGCCGGCTGTCTCAGCGGGCTGTTGCCGTTCGTCGCAGCAGCCCCTGACCGCCGCCTGGCCGTCGCCGGGCAGCCGTTTCCTGTCAGGGCAAACCGCCATCGACCTTCGGTGACAACGCCAGCAACGTTTTGTCGGTTTCGGGCCGACAGGTGTCCTGGGAAGTCCGAGACAAGCACGAAAGGAGCAGGCAAATGAGCACGCGGAACTTGGCTGAACCGATCGCGGGCTGGCGCCTCACCGAGGAACCTGGCCTGTACGGCCTCGTGGTGCGCGAGCGTGGGGAGTTGATCGAGTACGTGTCATACCGCGAGGCCGCCCGGCGGCAAATGCAGAAGCGGCAGGCTGCCCCCCACCCGGAGGCGTCCCGCCCCCGGGAGAACCGAAGTCTCGCGCCGGTCTAACAGTCCCTAACCCACGCCTAACGCGGGCCTAACGGTTCAGGCTTAGATTGAGTGCAGAAATGGTGAGATGGCACTCAATCCAATGCCGGCAGAGGACCGGAAAAAGGCACCCATCCGGGACCGAAAGGAGGTGCGCTACCAAACGGAATTGAACGCAGTGTCTTGCGCCACGGAGTAAGGGGTGGCAACACCTCGCACAACGTTCGCCATTTCGGAAGATTAGGGATGGAACAGCAAGGAAGGACAATGGAATGAGAAAACTGCTAGCAGGAATCGGATCGGGTCTGCTGCTTCTCGGCGTGCCCGCCAACTGGGCACAGGAGAACGTCAGCACCGCGGACCTGATGAAGATCATCCAGGAACAGAACCGGAAGATCGACGCATTGACGCAGCGCCTTCAGGGCCTCGAGTCGCGGCAAGCGCCAGCGGCAGGCGGCGACACGAGCCAGGTCAAGACGGTGCTGATGGAAACCAACGAGGCCCTGGCCGCGACCAACAAGCGGCTCGACGGGCTGGATAAGAGACTCGTGCTCGGCAAGGGCATCGAAGGCCTGAAGCTGACCGGCGACCTGCGTTTGCGCTACGAAATGCGTGACCAGGACTTCGAGAACTACGCCGCCAGCGAAACTGACTCGAAGGAAGACCGCGGCCGCTTCCGCACCCGCTTCCGGCTGGGCATGGTATGGCAGAACCCGACCGAGGCCTGGGAAATCGGCGCTGGGCTGGCCACGGGCGGCGACGACGGTCGCAGCACCAACGATACGTGGGGCGAGACCAACGCGTTCGAGACAGGCGATATCCGCCTGGACTACGCGTACGCCAAGCACAAGTGGGACGTCATCGATGGACTCCCGCTCAGCCTGTGCCTCGGGCAGCAGAAGAACCCGTTTGTCACGACCTACATGTTGTGGGACGGGGACCTGCGGCCGACCGGTGTGACCCTCCAACTGGGCGATCCCAAGGGTAAGAACTACGCCGGAGCGTTCCTCACCGCTGGCGCGTACGACGTACTCTGGGGCCCCAACCTAAACAAGACCGCCACCAACGACTACGACGTGTACATGCTCGCCGCGCAGGCGGGCTACGCGTTCAAGAGCGACCCCGTCAACGCGTTGGCGGCAGTGGGCATCTACCACATCACACCAGACTCCTTGTACGATGTGACCGGCGTCAGCATCAAGTTCGCGACCTCGCCGGGGCTTTACAACATGGGCTTGGCTGAGGACTATGGGTTTGATGTCGTCGACCTCTATCTGGAAGCGACGACGTCCGTCGCCGGCATCGAGGTCAAGCCCTACGTGCATGGCGCCATGAACCTGAGCGCTGACGGCGATGTCAGCCAGCAGAACCTCGAGTCTGGCGAGAAACCGGACGAAAACGATATGGCAGGATTGGTGGGACTCTCTCTTAAGCGCGGCAAGTGGAAGCTCGGCTATAGCTATGCCTACATCGGGGCTGACGCCGTGTTCGGTCCGCTGAAGGACAGCGACTTCGGCGAAACCGCTGGTCTGATGGACACTGACATCATGGGCCACAAGCTCGGGTTGAGCTACAACTTCACCAAGAACATGAACGTGGGCATCACCGGTTACCTGCTCGACCGCATCAACGGCGGCAGCGATGAGACCGCCAAGAACGAAGCGGACTCCACCACGTGCATGCAGCTCGACGCCGTGTACAAGTTCTAGTTTCCTCCCCCGGGACGGTGGCGGCCTCTCCCTCTTCCCCACGCCACCGTCCACTTTCCGAAGCCAACGTCAGAACCATATCGGGACACAGAAGTCAACAAGGAGAATCGGAGTCATGAAATCGTCTGTCGAACGTCGCATCCGTCTCGGCCTGGCCGGGACCGCCGTAGCCTTGGCGCTGACCAGTGCTGGACCGGCCTGGGCGCAGGGCCAGATCCAGGTCGATCCGAATCTGAAGTCGTACCAGCCGGTCGTAGGCATTGCCGGCAACCTGAACAGCGTCGGGTCCGACACGCTGAACAACCTGATGACGTTCTGGGTCGAGGGCTTCCGCAAGCTCTACCCGAACGTCAACATCGGCATCGAAGGCAAGGGCTCGAGCACCGCGCCGCCGGCGCTGATCGCCGGCACCGCGCAGCTCGGTCCGATGTCGCGCGCCATGAAGAAGAGCGAAGTCACTGAGCTCGAAGGCACTTACGGGTTCAAGCCGACCGAATTGTGGGTCGCCCTGGACTCGCTGGCGGTGTTCGTGAACAAGGACAACCCGGTTCAGTCGTTGAGCCTGGCCCAGGTTGACGCCATCTTCTCGAAGGGCTGCAAGCGCGGCCTGCGCCCGATCACGACCTGGGGCGACGCGGGGGTGCAAGACGCGGCCTGGGCCACGCGCCCGATCAGTCTGTATGGCCGTAACTCGGCGTCCGGCACCTACGGGTTCTTCAAGGAGCACGTGCTGTCCAAGGGCGACTTCAAGGACACCGTGAAGGAGCAGCCGGGGTCGTCGTCGGTAGTCATGGGCATCACCGAGGACAAGAACGGGATCGGCTACTCGGGCATTGGCTACAAGACCTCCGGCGTCAGAGCGATTGCCATTGCCGGCGACGACAACACCCCGTACGAGCCGAACTGCGAGAACGTGATTAACGGCAAGTATCCGATCTGGCGGCCGTTGTACATTTACACGATGAAGAAGCCGGGCAAGCCGATGGACCCGCTCACCCGCGAATTCTTCAAGTACGTTCTGTCCAAGGAAGGTCAGGAAGTTGTGATCAAGGACGGGTTCTATCCCTTGTCCGCGACCCAGGCCGAGGAAATGCTCGGCAAGCTCGAGTAATCGATCCCTCCGGCACCCCGGGCACCGTGCGGACCAGACCCCCGCCGGTGCCCGGGGGTGCCTCTCCCGATCCGTGCAGAGTTCAGGAGACAGACGATGCCCCTAGGAAAGAAAGCCACCTCGAAGACCTCCGTACCGGGCGCCCAAGTCTGAGTCCCGCCTTCAGGCGGAAGCGGGCCGCGAGCTTCAGCGAGTGGCGGGAAATCGGCTCGCTTAAGCTCGCCTCAGCTTCCGCCTGAAGGCGGGACTCAGACAAGGGTCGGAGTTCCGTCCCGACATAACCGGGCGGTCGGGGCCCGGCAAACTCCGACGAATTGCAGCCGAAAAGCAGGCATGGAATGGACAAGCGACATCTCAGCAAGATCAAACGCCGCGACGTGATCGCGCGCTGGCTGATCTCGATCGGCGGCGTCAGCGTGATCTTCTGCGTTCTGACCATGCTGGTGCTGATCACCTGCACTGCACTGCCTCTGTTCAGCGGCGCCCGCGCACCGCTCCTGACGCGGTTCTCACTTCCCACCAGTGTCGGGACCCGTGTCCTGGCGGTCGGCTCGGACGACTATCGCGAGACGGGGTTTGTCCTGGACGAGCGCGGTGTCTTCACGTTTTTGGACCTGCGCACCGGCAAGTGCTTCGACGTGGCGTCCGTATTTGCCGCATCCGACCCGAACGCCGCCGCCGCACCGTCCCAACCGCCGTCCCTCGACATCCGCTCCGCCCCCCGTCTCCTCAGCGCCGCGCCGCAATCCGACCTGCGCTTCAGCCTGCTGTGGGACGATGGCACCGCGGCACTGGCGCGGGTGGTGTTCAAGTCGGAATTCACCGGCGAGAAACGAACCATTGCGCACCGATTGACGACCCCGGCCCGGTTCGCCGCCCAGCCCGGCCTGACGCTGTGCGCCGTGGCCCTGCGAGAAACGGAGGACGGCGGGTTTGTGCTGGTCGGTTTGCTGCCGGACCAGCGTCTGGTGCTGCGCCGGATGAACGAGGATGGCGAGGAACAGCCCACCGCATTCCTGCCCGATGTCGCCGCGATCCCGGCCACGATCACCGCATTCACCGTGGACCGTGACGGCAAGGAGTTGTATGTGGCCACCGACAAGGGGAACATTCTTCGGTGGGACATCGCCGCCAGCCCGCCGCAACTCGTCGAACGGGTCAACGCGTTTCCCGACCACCGTGCGATCACCGCTCTCGGCTTGGTCTTCGGCGACGTCTCGCTGGCGGTCGGCGACGCGCACGGCGGCATCTCGACCTGGGCGCCCGTGTCCCTGTACGGCGAAGGCAGCAAACGCCGGCTGGCGCCGATCCATCAGCTTGCGTCCGAGGGCCCCGCCGTCTCGCGGTTCCTGTTCACACTCCACGACAAGAGCGTTGTCAGCGTGACGACCGACGGCGCCGTCAACCTGGACCACCTGACCAGCGAGCGGCACCTGTTGACGTTGCGCCCCGCGCCGGCGCTCACGCAAATGGCGTTGTCGCTGCAGGGCGACACCCTGGTCGGGGTCGACGCGGAGCGCCAACTCTGCCTGTGGGGACTGCAGAATCCGCACCCGGAAGTCAGTTGGGCCGTGCTGTTCGGCAAAGTGTGGTACGAGGGCTACGACAAGCCCGCGTACGTGTGGCAGTCATCTTCGGCCAACGACGATAACGAGGCCAAGTTCAGCTTTGTTCCGCTCGTTTTCGGCAGTTTCAAGGCGACGTTCTACGGCATGCTTCTGGCGATCCCGATTGCGATTTTCGGGGCGCTGTATGTCAGCCAGTTCACCACCTGCGAGGTGCGGTCGATCGTCAAGCCGACGGTCGAAATCATGGCCGCCATTCCCACCGTGGTCATCGGCTTTCTCGCGGCGTTGTGGCTGGCGCCACGCCTGGAACGCGCGATTGTCGGAGTCTTTCTCTATGCCTTTACCTTGCCGCTGGTGTTTCTGGTATTCATGGCGTTGTGGATCGGCCTGCGTCGCGCCGACGTGGTGCGGCGCGTCGAACGCGGCTACGAGTTTGCTCTTGCCGTGCCCATTCTCCTGGTCGCCGGACTGCTGGCTTGGGCCGCGTGTCCGCTCGTCGAGCAGAACCTGTTCCATGGCGATTTCCCGCTCTGGCTGTTCCAGGAGGCCGGGTTCCGGTTCGACCCGCGCAACAGTATCGTCATCGCCTTCGCGCTGGGGTTCACCGTGATTCCGATTATTTTCACCATGTCGGAAGACGCACTCTCGAATGTCCCGAAGAGCCTCAAAGCCGCATCCCTGGCGTTGGGCGCCAGCCGCTGGCAAACTGTGTGGCATGTGGTGCTCCCGTCCGCCAGTCCCGGCGTGTTTGCGGCCCTGATCATCGGGTTCGGTCGCGCCGTGGGCGAGACCATGATCGTGCTGATGGCGACCGGCAACACGCCGGTGCTGGACTGGGGCCCGTTCACCGGCATGCGTACGCTGTCCGCGAACATTGCGGTCGAGATTCCCGAAGCGCCGGCCGGCGGGTCGCTGTTTCGCATCTTGTTTCTGTCCGCCGTGCTGCTGTTCCTGCTCACATCGGTGCTGAACACCGCCGCCGAGTTGATCCGGCACAGACTGCGGAAACGCTACGGGTATTGACGGGGACGAGGGACGGGTGTCGAGTGTCGGGTGTCGAGGGAGAGCGCCTGTGACGGAGATGCAGCCCGCGCTGCGCAGAACGGTTAGAAGTTGAGGCTTGTAGTTCCGCGTTCACGCGGTCCGGGTGGTGCGCGGCGACGGGAAAGGGACCGCCTGAAGGCGGGACTACGAACGGGGACTGCCGGCAGAACGTGTTCATGGCGGGTTTGTGTCCGTGAGGTGGCGGCCCGGATTGCGGGCCCGCCGTGGGACGGTGGAAGAAGCGAAGTATGAAGTCAGCACCGAATACAGACAAGAACGAGGGACAGGTCACGGCCGGCACGCCCGTGCCCGCATCGCCGCCGCCCACTCCTCGCCCGGCTTCCCCTGGGGCAAGCGTGGACTCCCGCATGCCCCGCTCCCCCACCCCCGCAACAACTCAACAACCCAGCACCCCAACAACCCTTCCCCCGGCACCGTCCATCCCCCCATCCTCCGCTGACCCGAGACCCTCGCCCGCCGCTGGCCACGGCGAAGCTTCTGAGCGAAGCCGGGACACGCGGAAACCGCTGCACTCGAAGCACGCCGCGCGCGGCCGTGAGGCGGGTCGCGCGTACGTGTGGGTCAGCAGCGTTGCCATGGCTGCCATTCTGCTCATGGTCACGATCATGATTGCGGTCGTGATCCAGAATGGCGTGCGCGTGTTCTGGCCCGCGAAACTGGCCCTGTTCTCGTTGCGCGACAACACCGTCGTGATGGGCGAGGTCATGCAGTGGGAGAAGAAACCCGACGGCGGCGGCCGGCGTGTCCGGCTCAAGATCGGCAACCGCGACTTGTACGGGCTGGACTTCCGCTGGGTCGACGGCGACGCGATCGCGGCCACGGCGTTTCCGGCCGAGGCGCTGTCGCTCGAACGCCGCGAGTACGGGAACTTCTACGGGTTCCTCAAGTCCGTGAATGCGCCGGAACTGTCCGGCAACGCGCCGTCGGATCTGGTTCCCAGGCTGCTGGCGGATTGGCGCCGCGTTCGCACCGAAATGAAGGAACAGGACCGCACTCAATCTCAGATCAACCAAGTCAACCGTCAGGTCGAAGGCGTTCGGCAGCACCTGCTGCGACTGCGCTACCGCGGCGTCGAGGATGACAACCCGCGCGTGCGTGAACTGCTGGCCGAGGACGCTGAACTCAAGCAGCGCTTCACCCGTCTGGTCGACTTGCAGAACCAGAGCGTTGTGCGCCTGCGCGCGGTCACCGCCACGTTTATCGATGCTGCTGGGACGGAGAAGACGATGGCCTTGGCCGACTTGGTGCGGATATACCGTCCCAACGACATGAGCCTGGCCGCCAAGTGCGGGTTCTACGTCGCCAAGGTTGGCGAGCTTCTGACCGCCGAACCGCGCGAGTCGAACACCGAGGGTGGTCTGTTCCCGGCTATCGTCGGGACGGTCATGATGGTCTTCCTGATGAGCATTTTCTCGTTCCCGCTCGGCGTCATCACCGCCATCTACCTGCGCGAGTATGCCAGGGAGGGGCTGGTCGTGCAGTTGGTCCGTATCGCGGTCAACAATCTGGCGGGCATCCCGTCGATCGTCTACGGCATCTTTGGGCTGGGCTTCTTCGTGTACGGCGTGGGCGGTGGGTTGGACCGGGTGTTCTTCCCGGAACGGCTGCCGACGCCCACGTTCGGGTCCGGCGGCATCCTCTGGGCGAGCCTGACGCTGGCGCTGCTGACCGTGCCGGTGGTCATTGTCGCCACCGAGGAGGCGCTGGGCGCGATCCCCAGCGGGATTCGCGAGGGCTCCCTGGCACTGGGCGCGACCAAGCTCCAGACCCTGGTGCGCCTGCTGGTGCCCATGGCGTCGCCCGGCATCCTGACGGGTTTCATCCTGGCCATGGCGCGCGCCGCCGGCGAGGTGGCGCCGCTGATGATCACCGGCGTGGTCAAGATGGCGCCCGCGCTGCCGTTGGACGGGCAGTTCCCGTTCGTGCACCTGGACCGGAAGTTCATGCACCTGGGCTTTCACATCTACGACATCGGGTTCCAGTCGCCGAACGTCGAGGCGGCCAAGCCCATGGTCTTCATCACCACGTTGCTGCTGCTGCTGATCGTGCTGGCCATGAGCAGCACCGCCATCTGGCTGCGGAACCAGATGAGGAAACGGTACACGCTCGGGTCGTTCTGAGAGGGCAGAGTGTCGGGTGTCGAGGGTCGAGTGAAGGAGCCGGAGGCGTGAGGCCAGGCTGTAGGGGCTTAGCCGCCTTAGCGGCTACCTCTGCAACAACATGTTTGTCGTAATGGGTGTCATGGGTCATGAGTCATTGAGTCACTGAGTCATGGGGCTGACCTCTGACCTCTGACCTCTGACCTCTTGGGTTGCGGGCAAAGCCCGCCTTAGGAGTGAGTAAGAGCGCAGGTGGCGGATGTCCGATTTGTCCGTTGGGTCCGTTTCGTCCGTTCAGCCGCCTCCCCCGACACTCGACACCCGACACGCATCTCCAACGCAATCCAGGAATTGACCGATGGCTGACGATAAACTGATCATGCAGATCGAAAACCCGGTGGCCGACATCCGGGACCTGCGGCTGTACTACGGTGACGCCGAGGCGCTGCACGGCGTCACGATGCAGGTCCCGCGCCAGCAGGTGACGGCCCTGATCGGTCCGTCCGGGTGCGGCAAGTCGACGCTGCTGCGCTGCCTGAACCGGATGAACGACCTCATCGACGGCGTGCGGGTCACCGGCAGCATCCGGCTCGACGGCGAGGAGATCACCGATCCGGCCCTGGACGTCATCGAACTGCGCCGCCGCGTCGGCATGGTCTTCCAGAAGTCCAACCCGTTTCCGAAGTCGGTGTACGAGAACGTCGTCTACGGGTTGCGCATTGCCGGCATCAGCAAGCGGTCCGTCCTCGATGAAACGGTTGAGCGCAGCTTGGCCAACGCGGGGTTGTGGGATGAGGTCAAGGACCGGTTGAATGAGTCGGCGCTGAGCCTGTCCGGCGGCCAGATGCAGCGCTTGTGTATCGCGCGCGCCATTGCGGTGAACCCGGAGATCATCCTCATGGACGAGCCGTGCTCGGCCCTTGATCCGCGCTCGACGGCCCGGATCGAGGAGCTGATGGTCGAGTTGCGGCGCCAGTATACGATCGTTATTGTTACCCACAACATGCAGCAGGCCAGTCGCGTCTCGGACGGAACCGCTTTTCTGTTTGAGGGCAATCTGATCGAGTATGGGCCGACGCGGCGAGTGTTCACCAACCCGTTGTCCAAGCAGACGGAGGATTACATCACCGGCCGGTTCGGGTGAGGTCTCTGTCCGGGAGCACACGCACCCCCGGGATCGTCCTCTGTGGTTCCTGTTCAAGCGGCGGGAGTGAGAAAGGCAGGATGGCATGTCGAAGATTCTGCAGAATGAGATTCGTCGGCTCGAATGGCAGATGTTGTCGTTGAGCGGTGTGGCTGAAGACATGATTTACAGGGCCGTCAAGGCGGTGGAAACGCGCGACCGCCGGTTGGGCGAGGAAGTTATCGCCTCTGACTCCGAGATTGACCGCATGGAAGTCGAACTGGAGGAAGAGGGGCTGAAGATCCTGGCGCTGCACCATCCGGTGGCGGTCGACCTGCGTTTCATTGTCGCGGTGATCAAGATCAACAGCGACCTGGAGCGGCTCGGGGACTTGGCCACGACCATTGCCAAGCAGGCGGTTATTCTGTCCGACCGGCCTGAGATTCCGCAGCCGTTTGACCTGCACCAAATGGCGCGAAAGGCCTGGACGGAAGTCCGTACGAGTTTGGACGCGCTCGTGCATCTGGATGTAGCGGTTGCCCGGCAAGTCCCGGAAATGGACCGTGAGATCGACGCGCTGCACAAGACGAACGGTGGGCTGATCGAACGCGGCATTCGCGACAAGCCCGACGCGACCGCATCGCTCCTGGCCTTTTGGGCCGTGTCGCGGTCGCTGGAGCGCGTGGCTGACCACGCCAAGAGCATTGCCGCCGACGTCATTTATATGGTCGAAGGCGAGATCGTGCGACACAACCGCAAACCGGAGCACCCGGCAGGACCGTGGCCGTCCGGTGCAGCAGACGCCGCTGCCCGCACTGAAGGCCCGACCACCGGCCCAAAGGCATCGTGAGTCTATGGAAAGAAGTCACATTCTGGTGGTCGACGATGAGAAGGATATTCTGGAACTCATCTCGTACAACCTCGCCAAGAGCGGCTACCGGGTGACGAGTGTCACCACGGGCGAGGAGGCCCTGGAGAAGGTGCGATCCGATCGGCCCGATCTGGTCGTGCTCGATCTGATGCTGCCCGGCCTGGACGGCCTGGATGTCTGCCGCATCCTGACCAACGATCCGACCACGGCCAATGTTCCAATCCTGATGCTCACGGCGCGGGGCGAGGACGCCGATGTGGTCACCGGGTTGGAGCTCGGCGCCCAAGATTATGTGACCAAGCCGTTCAGTCCCCGCGTGCTGCTGGCGCGAGTCCGGGTCCTGCTGCGGCGGCAGGGGGGAGCCCAGGAAGATACCGAGCCGACGGCGGTGCTCAAGCGCGGTCGACTGGTGATCGATCCGCGACGGCGCGAGGTGCGGGTGGGCGATACGCTGATCGACCTGACGTATACCGAGTTCTCATTGCTGCATTTCCTGGCGCGCCGGCCTGGCTGGGTCTTCACCCGCAGCCAGATCATTGGCGCCGTGCACGGAGACGAGTATCCGGTCACGGAGCGGTCCGTGGACGTGCAGATTGTCGGGCTGCGGCGAAAGCTCGGTCCCTCGGGGGACTTGATTGAGACCGTGCGCGGTGTTGGCTATCGTTTCAAGGAATAGGAGCAATTGCTCCGGTCGATAGGCTGAAGGAACTCAGGCTGAAGGAAGAATCCCGCCCCAGGGGATACGGAACCCAGGGGGCAATCTGGCTGATGGGTATGGGGTGCATGTTTCGGATGGTCATCGCGTCCCGCCTTCGGCCTGATTAACCTGCGTAGTTACTCAACACGAAAGGTCTCGACAGGCCCTATCATGCCACAACGACGACGCATGTTCTGGTTGCTCTTTCCGCGGTACCTGACGATCATTCTGGTCTCCATGGTGGCGGTCTTTGCCGTCTTTCGCTACGTCATCGAGGGATTCTATCGGGACGACACGCGGGGACAGCTTGAGGCGCTGGCCCGTGTCGTGGCGTTACGCCTGCAGGCGGCTGTGGAGGCGGAAGATCAACCGCAGATCCAGGCCGAATGCCTTGAACTCGGCAGACTCTGTCAGGCGCGTTTCACCGTGGTCCTCCGTGCCGGCAAAGTCATGGGGGACACGTATGAGATCCCCGCCAACATGGACAACCATGCCGACCGCCCGGAGATCCGCACCGCCCTGGAGCAAGGCACCGTCGGGACTTCGGAACGCTTCAGCCATACCATTCAGACGCAGATGTTCTACGTGGCCATTCCTATCGTAAAGGACGGGCGGGCGCTGGGCGTGGTCCGCGTGGCGCGACCCTTGAGCCAACTGCAGTCCGCCATCCGCTCTGCCCAGGACCGCGTCTTGGTCGGGGGCTTGGGGATTGCGCTCATTGCCGGCCTCTTGAGCCTGCTGATTGCACGGCGCATCACTGCGCCCATCGAGGAGATTCGGGCTGGCGCGGAGCGCTATGCACAGGGCGATTTCACGTGCAAGATTCTGCAACCGGACGCCGCTGAGCTCGGCGATCTCGCCCAGGCGATGAACCGCATGGCGGCTGAGATCGAGGCCAGGATTGCGACCGTCACCGACCAACGGAACGAACTCGAGGCGATTCTGCGCAGTATGATTGAGGGGGTTCTGGCCGTGGATCAGGAGCAGCGGTTGCTGACGGTCAACAACGCGGCCTTTGTACTCCTCGGCATGCAGCGTGCCGATGTGCACGGTAAGAGCCTTCAGGAGGTTGTCCGCTGCCCGGCGCTGCACAAGCTTGCCACTACCGCGCTGCAGCAGGAAGCCTCTGTCGAGGGCGAGATTGTCCTGTACGATCAGGACCGTGAGCGTATCGTGCAGGTCCACGGCACGGCCCTGCACGATGCCGCTGGGGTGCGCACCGGGGCGGCGCTGGTGCTCAACGACATCACGCGCTTGCGCCGGCTCGAGAACGTGCGGCGTGATTTTGTGGCCAATGTTTCGCATGAACTCCGCACCCCGATCACCTCACTGAAGGCATCTGTCGAGACGTTGCTGGACGGCGCCATGCGTGAACCGGAGAACGCCCACCGCTTCCTGCAGATCATCCTCCGGCATGCCGATCGGATGAATGCCATCATCAACGACTTGCTGCTCCTGGCGCAGATGGACTTGGCGGAGAAAGACGACGCCCCGAGTCGCCTGGAGTGGAAGGTGATCCCGGCCGTGGATCTGCTGCAGGCGGCCATGCGCGTGTGTGCGGTCAAGGCGGAGAAGAAAGGCATCCAGGTCAGCCACGATTGCCCGAACGGGCTCAGCGTGCGCTGTGATACGCACCTGATTGAGCAGGCGATCATCAACCTTCTCGACAACGCGATCAACTACAGCGAGGGCGGCCGGCCGGTCCGCGTCTCGGCTCGTGCCGAGGACGCCGACGTGCTCATCGCCGTGCAGGACCAGGGCAGCGGCATTCCATCCAACCATCTGCCGCGCATCTTCGAACGCTTCTACCGGGTCGACAAGGCGCGCAGCCGCGAGCAGGGTGGGACGGGCCTGGGGCTGGCCATTGTCAAGCACATTGTTCAGGCCCACGGCGGCAGCGTGGCGGTCGAAAGTGAAGTGGGCAAGGGCAGCACGTTCACCATTCGCCTGCCCGCACCACGGCAGAACGGCAAGGCCTGACGCCGCCTTTTCCAACCCGGCGCAGACGGAACCAAGGCGAACCCCGAACGGCCAAGTCAGGGGGTGTTTTCCCTCTCGACAACCGCCGCCGTGCCGGCGCCGCCGAGGCACCCGGCGACCATAACTCACCGTATCGAACAAGTTGAACACCTACAGTAGAGGCGTCCGCGATAGGTGAGGGCGCCTACTGGTACCGCGCGCCGTAGGACGGGTGCCCCCACCCGTCCCCCGCTTGTGGAGGAGTGTGGGCGTTCCGTGCGCGTGACTCATGCTCAGGACGGTGAAGTCTGGACGACGTCCGCATACGTTTCACGGACGCCGGCACCCACTGCATCCCAGTGTCGGGTCAGCGCATGCTGCCGCGCGGCGTCCGACATGTGTCGGAGCCCTTTGGGGTCGTCAAGGGCGGCACGAATGCTCTCCGCCAGCGCCTTCGGGCAGACGGGGATCGCCAGCAGTCCGGTCCGGCCACGCTGGACCACATCCCGCGGGCCGGGCACATCGAACCCCACGACGGGTACGCCCGAGGCCATGGCCTCCAGCATCACGTTGCCGAACGTGTCTGTCAGCGACGGGAAGACGAACAGGTCGGCGGCTGCATACGCCTGCGCCAATTCCTCGCCTCTGCGGAACCCGGCAAACACGACCCCCACGGGCGCCTGTCGCTCAAGCCGCGCGCGGCACGGGCCGTCGCCGACCAGCATCAGGCGCGCGCGACCGCGGTACGGCAAGTGCGCGTAGGCCTGCAGAAGGGCGCTCAGGTTCTTCTCCACGGCGAGGCGACCGACGTAGAGCAGCAGGTATCCGTCCCGGAGCACGCCGGCCTCGGCACGCACGTGGGCACTGCGCTTCGCCGGGTCGAACAGCTCCGTGTCCACGCCTCGCGGCCACACGGCAAGGTCATTGAACCCTTTCTCCTGCAGGATATTCTGAACCGTTGCCGTTGGGCACAGGGTCCGGCGACCGGCGTTGTGAAACGAACGCAGATACCGCCACGCAATGGGTTCGAGAAGTCCGAGCCGGTACCACCGCAGATAGTTGGGGAAATGCGTGTGGTAGGACGTGACGAGTGGAATGTCGAGCCGCCGGCAGGCGCGCAGTGCGGCCAGGCCCAAGGGCCCTTCCGTGGCCACGTGAACCACGTCAGGGGAGAATGCGTTGAGGGCGCCGACGATCTCACTGGGCAATGCCAATCCGATCCGCACCTGCGGGTACAGGGGGAGGGGTATGGACCGGAACTGGGTAACCGTCACGTCACGTTCGATCCCGTTCCGCCCCGCTGGAAACCTGGGGACGAGAAGCTGGACCTCGTCACCGCATCGGCGCAGGTAACGAACCAGCCGGTCGAGAGTTCGGGCCACCCCGTTGACTTCGGGGGGGTATGTCTCGGTGACTAGTGTCACGCGCATGGCGTGAGCTCCCGTTCCTTGACTGACGTTGCTGTGCGTTGCCGCTCACCGACCACACCGGGAACAGGCGCGACGGGCGCGTCCCACAGCACGTCCAGGATGCGATGCCAGGCGCTCTGGCTGGCGTTGGCCAGGGCCTTGGTTGCCAGAGCGTGGTGGATGCCCTCGTCCAGGCACAGCAGCCGCATGGCGCTCATGAGCGCGTCCGGGTCCGACATGTTGACGATCAGACCGGAGTTGAGTGCACGCACAATCTCCGGTGGACCGCCCTGATCGGAGACGATGACCGGCAGCCCCGACGCCTGCGCCTCGAGCACAACATTTCCGAATGTGTCTGTCGTGCTGGGGAACACGAACGCGTCGGCGCTGGCGTAGGCCTTGGCAAGATCCTCACCCTCCAGCAGGCCGGTGAACACGATGTCGGCGTCCGTGCCATAGCGCTGGCGCAACTCCGGCAACAACGGTCCGTCGCCCACCATGAGCAGGGTGGCGGGTTGTCCCCCGCGCACCAGCTTCTGGAACGAATTCAGCAGATGCTCGATATTCTTCTCCTTGGACATCCGCCCCACATACAGGAACTTGAATTTCCCATTGCAGCCATAGCGGTG
Organism: Lentisphaerae bacterium RIFOXYA12_64_32; assembly: GCA_001803235.1. Lineage (GTDB taxonomy): Bacteria > Verrucomicrobiota > Lentisphaeria > Oligosphaerales > YB12-FULL-65-16 > YB12-FULL-65-16. Next base: position 17,047 of record MHBL01000226.1, on the reverse strand, counting down.
CCAGAAATCCGGGTCGCGGTGGGACGGATTGAACTGGACTGGGTCGACACCGCGCGGCAGCACCACGATGCGTTTCTTTTCCAGGCCGTCGCGCAACAGGCGTTTGCGGTAGAACTCGCTTGGGGCCATGATCAAGTCCATCTGGCCGTAGAACCAGACCATGAACCGCCGTGCGACTTCGCCCATGTTCTCGTCCTCGGTGAGTTTCTCGACATAGGTGGGGAAGTCGGTGTGATAGATGCCGGTGGCCTTCAGGCCGAGGATGCGGGCGGCGGCCAGGCCGACCAGTCCCATGGGGCCGGGCGTCGAGATGATGATCTCCGTGAACTCCTGGCGTTCGATGTACTCGATGATCTCGAGGAAAGGCGGAAATGCGACGCGTTGCTTTTCGTACTCGGGCAGTTCGAACATCCCGACGGGGCGGAAGTTCCGCAACGGGAACCGTTCTTCCTGCGGGTCGCGTTCCATGCAGGTGAGCACGGTCAGGTCGCGGTCGCGGTCCAGGGCGACGTTGGCCAAGGTGCGAATGGTCCGCGCCACACCGTTGACATCGTCGAACGTGTCGGTGATCCACGCCTTACGCGTCGGCGTCGCCTCAGCACCGAGGCCTTTGTCGACCTGGAAGCGGGCGCGGACCTGGTCGTGCAACGTGCGGTCCTTGTTTTGGGCGACGAAGGCCGCCAGGTACGGCGCGATCGCCAGGCCGACGGGCGCCAGCGAGGACAGGGTCTGCAGGCCTTCGAGCAGTGAAACATTGCGCATGTGCGCCGCGAACCGGCACATGAAATGGTAGCTCAGCTGGTGGCTGATCTTGCATGAGAGGGCAAAGGCGCGCGCGTCGGCTTCCTCTTCCCCAGGCTCCTTGCTCCCCGTCGTCCAGATGTCTTTGAGGTTGGAGATCTCGTTGATCAGCGACCGCTCGGCGTCGGACAACTGCCGGCGTCGAACGGAACCGAGGACGTAGCTCCTCAGGCGCGGCATCGGGTTGAACCCGGAGGGCTTTTGAGCGGGAGATTCGGTCACCAGGCGCTGAAGCAAACCGTCCAGGACGTGGGAGTGGGTTGCGTTACCCCGCGCGAAACGGTCCTTGTAGTAGCTGTAGGCAATCTGGTAGAAGCCGTGCGCCAGTTTCAGGCTGGTCCCCGACACACCTTCTGGCGAGCAGCGGCCGTTGCGCAGATGGGCGGTGAACTCGCTTACGCCCGTGGCTTCGGGGGTCAGGGTGAACGCCGAACCGATGTATCGGCCGCTGTGGTCGTCGCTGCCGCCGGTCATGACTTTGTTCCACGGCTCGGGCCCCACTGGCGTGATGTGGTGCTGGTTGGCCAGGTCCTCGACCAGTCGCGGTGTCATGAGAGACAGGATTGCGGCTACCAAGTGATTGGCGGGCGCCGCCCGCGTGCCGTTGAGGGCTTCGAACCGATTGAAGAGTACCAGGAGCTTCTCGACGTGGGCCAGGGTGAGTTTCTCGTTCACCGAAAAGGTGGGGTGCGCTACGCTATGGGCGACGCCGCGACTGTAGAGCAACTCTCTGAGGGCATAGATGTCTTCCCTGACGTGCTGAATGTCAGCGAACAGTGGCTCGGTCAGATCATGGGCCAGGACATGCACCTTGCAGCCGTCTTCCGGGAAGTAGGTGGTGATTTCGCTGGAGATGAACGTATTGGGGATGTCCGCTATCTCGAGGCACCCGGCGATGCTGTTGTGATCGGTGATGGTCACAAAATCCATGCCCTTGGCCCTTGCCTGCCGGTACAGCTCCGCCGGCGCCACGAAGCTCTCGGGTGCACCCAGGCGGCGCAGGATCCATTCGCTGGGCCGGTCCGAGTGCTTGCTGTGGACATGGAGGTCGGCGCGTGCGGACATGGTTGATCCCTTTCCGTTCCGGTTCTCCGGTGCAGTCTCTGCGTTCATCGGGGCGCTATTCTCCTTGTCTCATTCCTACTCTACCCCACGGCGGTTAGCTGCGGGTTAGCGCCGGTTAGGGTTCGGTTAGGGCTTGGGCAGTTTGCCATGTGGAGTGCGAGAGTGCGCCGGTTACGGCATGCGCCCGACAAAGACGTAATAGGGGACGGTGAACCCCGGCAGAAAGGGGAGGCGGGCCCGCTGTTCCGATACCGTTTCGGAGGTGAATCGGTCACGCAGGTACGGGAGGTGATCGGCGGAGAGGAACACGTTATCGCGGCTGAACCACAGGGGCCAGAAGTGACGCGTGAACAACGAGTGGCGTGCGCCGCCGGGGGCCGGGAACTTGCGCGACACGTAGAAGTCCGCTACGCCGATCCTGCCGCCGGGCCGGAGCAGGCGCACTGCCTGGGCCAGGGCCGCGTACCAGTCCGGGATCATGGTCAGCGAATAGGAGAAGGTCACCAGGTCGGCGACACCTTCCGGCGGCACAAACTCGGTGGCGTCGGCCTGGACGACCTCCACGTTGCGCCAGGCATGCCGGACGATGCGGCGGCAGGCGATCTCTTGCAAGGCGGGGCAGAGGTCGACCAGGTAGATGCGTTGCCACTGGTGCAAGTCGCCGCTGGTGTACTCCAGGTTGGCGCCCGTTCCCGCACCCAGATCGACCCAGATCCTGCCGGGCTCGGCTGTCGCTTGGCGGATCATTTGACGGCGCCCTTGTAGCAGGCGCTGGCGGAAGTCGTCATAGTCCTCGGCTTGACCGCGGTAGAAGCCGTTCAGTCGCGCCGCATGGGTGGCGCCCGTGGCGGGCGCGAGAATGAGAGAGCGGAGCACTCGCAGATCGCGCGCCAGTTGCATTGCGGTTATCCCTTGCCCGTGTCGAACTGGGTACTCCCCGAGTCTGTGGTGCGATCAGGCTACGGCCAGGTCGGCAATGTAGAAACTGCCGTAAGTGTGGACGCGATCCTGTCGGTGCAGGGCCGCTGCGCGTTCACGGTGGTAGGTCAGCAGGTCTCCGACCCTGCACGTCTCGCGCCCCAGGCGCACATTGAGCGGGTCGACGTAGTCAACGTGCAGACCTGCGCTGCGCCAGATCACGCGCGCGCCGGGCGCGGCACCGTCGACCATCGCCTGCCACTCGGCCTGCAACGCCGCGGTGTCGCCGGCGCTGAGCCAGTCCATGTGGTCGAGGAGCACGAAGCGCGAAATGCGCACGTCATGTCCAGTCAGGAATTGTTCAACCGAGCATGTGTGCGTGGTGATGCGGTCCGCCAACCCATCGCGCAGCCGTTCGAAGTCTTCCTTTATCAGGTACTGAGGACAGCAGGTCCGGGTGTATTCGCCGCACAGGTACACGCGCCAGAAGTAGTTGTCGACCAGCGGCAGTGCGGTGAAGACGGCGCGCACGCATTCCTCGACAAACGCGGCCACGCCGCCGGCGTAGTGACGTTCCAACTGCAGCCGCTGCGGCGCCGGCACGCCCAGCAATGACAGGGATGTGTCGCGCCCCAGAAACCAACGCAGGGTTCGCCCCCAGAACAGGTCGTGGAGCCCGTTCTCGTAAATCCGTTGCTGTTCGGCCACAGTAGGGGCGGCCAACAGCGACTCGATCTGGTCACGGACCCGCGCAACCCGGTTGATGTAGAGATTCAGCAGACGGGCAACCAGCCCGGTTGTGCCGTGGAAGTAGAAAGACGTCTGGCCCGACAGTCCGGGCGCGAAGAAGTTGATACGCCGGTCCCAGAATTCCCGGGCCGCAGAACTCAATTGCGGACGCAGCAGGGCCTGGTACGTCGTGCGCGAGCCGCGCAGCCGCCCGCGTCCGAACATCTCATAGAAGGTGTCATAGTCCAAGGCGCGGATTGCCGCCAGCTTGAGTTCCAGCAGGGCGTTCTGGCGCGGATTGACATCGACCGCGTAGACGTGTCGCGGGCCGGCCAGCGCATAGTCCAAGGCGTTGCAGCCGGCGGATGTGATGACCAGGACGGTGTCGTCCGGTGTCAATGCCAGAGCCGCGCGGTCGATGCGGGGATCTTCCCAGCAGGTGTTGTAAATCAGGTTATGGTCGTGGATGAGGCCGAACCAACGGCGGTCAAACCAGTGCTGAAGCGACACGGGATAATTCTCCTCTCGCGTCTGTGTGTGATCGTGAACGAACGGCCAGGACTTCCGCGCGGGCCTGGGGGGATGCTCTCTCCGCCCCGGGCAGGAACGTGGCCACATCCTCCAGTGCCGCCACATGCCGCTCCTCGACCTTGACCACGCTGTTCAGTGTGCCGTACTCGTTGATGGTCTGGTTCTCCGCGGTGGGGTCGTAGCACCAGAACCCGTCGATGACAAACTTGTACTCGTACCGACCCGGCACCAGGTTGACCAAGGCGCGGAACACGCCGTCTCTGCCCTTGGCCATGCGCCGGGATTCCGGGTCCCAGCCGTTGAAGGTCCCCACCAGGCACACCTGCTTTGCGGTCGGATCGAGATTGCAGACGAACCGCACCAACCCTCGAACGTTCTTCTCTACACTCATGCCAGTCTCTCCCTTCGTGTTGTTGCCAGGTGCCCGAACCGGGCCGCGTTCCTTGAATGACCTGCCTCCCCGACCTGCCGTCACTGCATCCTCGCAAGGTCAGGCGCCCACAGGTGCAGCAGCGCCGTAGTCTTCAACCGCCGCCGCGTCGCCGTCGCCCTCAGGCTTGCGAGGACGTGACCGGGGCCCCTCATTGCGGTCCTTCCAGCCGGACCGCGACGGTCCCGAACCAACGCCCGACGTCGTCGGGGCCGTCGACGGTGCCGTGGACGCCGCTGTCGCGCGGGGGGTGCCGACTGCGCGGCGGAGCACCTCGGCCAGTTCGTGGATGGTGAACGGTTTGGCCAGGAACTCGCAGATGCCCACATCGCGCAGCAGATCCGGCGAGAGCCCTTCGCGGTAGCCCGAGCAGAGGACAATCGGTATGTCCGGCTGGATTTCCAGGATACGGTGGGCGAGTTCAGCCCCGGTCATGCCCGGCATGGTCTGGTCTGAGATGACCACGTCGAACCGGGCTGGGGTTTCCGTGACGCGGTTGATCGCTTCCTGTCCGCTGCAGCAGGACACTACTTTGTAACCCAACTCCCGCAGGAAGCGTTCGACAACCTCCAGCAAGAGCATTTCGTCGTCCACCAACAGGACCGTGCCCGCGCCCCGCAACGTTGTGCCGACTCGCGGCGTGTCTTCGTCCGCGGTGACGCGAACCTTGATTCCCGGCAGAAAGACGCGGAACGTCGACCCCTTGGCGGGCTGGCTCTCGACCGTGATGCGTCCGCCGCAACCGGACACGATGCCGTGCACCACGGCCAGGCCCATGCCGGTCCCTTCGCCAGGCTTCTTGGTGGTGAAGAACGGTTCGAAGATCCGTTCCACGACCTCCGGCGCCATGCCCTGTCCGGTGTCGCGTACCGTCAGTACGACGTAGAACCCCGGGACATCGTTCGTGTCGACCACCGTGGCAGGCGGAACCCCCTCAAACGACGAGACCAGCACTTCGAGCACACCGCCTTGTTCGCGCATGGCGTGCGCCGCATTGGTGCACAGGTTCATCAACACCTGGTGGACTTGCACCGGGTCGGCTACGACCACGTCGCTGTCCGCGTCGATCCGGTGCCGAATGTCGATGGTGGACGGCAGCGTGGCACGGAGGAACTGCAGTGACTCGTTGACGATCGGGTTCAGGCGCAAGGGGCGGTTCTCGCTCTCGACCTTTCGGCCAAAGGTCAGAATCTGCTGGACCAGGCGGCGCCCGCGCTCCGCGGCTTTGCGCACGTTGCTCAGAGCTTCCTGCCGTGGGTCGTCCGGGGGCAGATCCAGTTGCAGCAGCTCAACGTGGCCGAGAATGGGCTGCAGCAGGTTGTTGAAGTCGTGCGCGATGCCACCGGCCAGGGTTCCGATGGCTTCCATTTTCTGGGCCTGGCGCAATTGCAAGTCACTCCGGCGCAGTGCCTCAGTGGCTCGCACCTGCGCGGTGATGTCCCGCACGACCGTCACCCAGGACTGCACTTCTCCCGTTCTGTCGCGGATCGCGGACACGCAGACCTCGGCCGGGAACACGGCGCCCGAGGCGCGCAGCAGTTGCATCTGCAGCCGTACGTAGTCGTGGTCCACCAGTTCGGCCTGCACCAGCCCTTCGAAGCGCTGGTGCGAATCCGCGTCCGGGTGTAAGGCGGCCAGGGGCAGTTCGGCAAGTTGCTCGGCGGGATACCCGAATACGTTGGCCGCCTGTTGGTTGCACCTCAATACTCGCTCCCACTGTGAGTCCGCGATCAGGACTGCGTCGCTGAGGCTGGCGAAGGTCTGTTCGAGGAGCTGTGCCGAGGTGCGCAGCGCCGCTTCAGCGCTCCGCCGTGATCCGACCTCTGCGGCCAGTTCGGTGTTGCGCTGCACCAGTTCCGCGGTCTGCCGTCGCACCTGGCGGCGGAGCACGAGCGCGACCCCGGCCAGCAGGAGGGCCGCCACGACCGCCACGCCCAGGATGACCAGCAGGTGTCGGGCCAAGGTGCTGCTCCGTTCGTCGCCCACGGCACGGCTGACCTGTTGGTGATACAAGGAGGCCGGGTTCTGCTTCATGTCGGCCAACGCGTAGTCAAGCGCGCGCAGGACTTCGTCGTGGCGGCCTTTGGCCGCGGCAAACCGCAGCGCCACGGGGGCGAGAACCAACGTGGTCCGCTGCACGTTGAACTCCCCTTCGTGCGTCCGTCCGTACAGGCGGTCGACGACGCCGGCGTCGACCCACTTGTTGGCCACGGCCGTGAACACATCGTGGTAATCCTTGCACTCGACGAAGCGGCAATTGACATTGAAGCCCTGGGCCGTGGTTCGCAGTTCCTGCGAGTAAGGGTCATCCCGGACAACGGCAACGGTCCGGCTGGCCAGATCCATGATTGTCTGCACCTTGCCGTTGGGTGGCGTGTAGACCTGCGCCCAAGTTGAGACCACCGTTTCCTGACCGAACGCAAACCGCTCCCGGCGCTCGCTAGTGCAGGGCGCGGCCACCAGCAGGTCGATATTCCCCGTCGCCAGTCGTGTCCACCCTTCCTCGATGGACCCGCTCACCGGCTCTATGGACCAGCCTTCCTGGGTGGCGACGGCACCGAGAAGCTCCATGAACAGCCCCCGATCCGGGGGCGCTTTGTCGAGGCACACCAGGGGTTCGAACTCGAAGACACCCACGCGGAGCGGCGTTGCCGCCCATACCACGGAGCACGCTGCGGTGAGCAGAAACGCCAGCAGTGAAGACCGTGCGAAGATTGGACCGAATCGCATGTTCATTCTCCGAGAATGGGTTTGCCGTTGTACCTGATGGAGCGCAGAACGGCTTCTGCCTTGGCGACTGCTTCCGGGGGCAGGGGTGCGTAGTGCAGGCCTTGAGTGTCCGCCTGCCCGTCGTGGATCATCCACCACAGCAAGTTCGCAAGACGTTGGGCCCGATCCGGCGAACGCTGGCCGTACGCCTGCTCCCGGTAGAAGATTACCCAGGTGAACCCGGTGATCGGGTACCCCGTGGCGGCTGACGTGTTCGCGAGATACACGCGTGTGTCATCGGGGACTTCGATCTGGGCGGCGGCTGAGACGCTCGCCAATGTCGGAGTAACGTACTGGCCTGCCAGATTCCGGACGGCTACCGTGGGCAGGTTGCGCGCCGTGGCGTACATGGTCTCCATGTACCCAATGGCCCCGGGAATGCGCTGTACCATGTCCGCCACGCCGGGATTCCCGTCTGCACCCATGCCGACGGGCCAGCGCAGTGTCTTGCCGCGGCCAACCGTGTTGCGCCACTGATTGCTGACGCGTGTGAGGTAGTCGCTGAAGATGAACGTCGTGCCGCTGGCATCGGCACGATGAACGACCACAACGCCCAAGTCGGGGAGTTTGATGTCCGGGTTCTCACGCGCCAGGCGCGGATCGGACCAGCGCTGGATCTTGCCCTTGAACAAATCCACCAGCGTTTCCGGCGAGAGCCGCAGCGTCGGGTTCCCGGGCAGGTTGCACGTGATGGCCACCGCTCCGACACAGGTCGGCAAGTGCAGCAACTTCCCCGGCGCAAACGCCAGGTCGTCGTCCCCAATGAACGCGTCGCTGGCCCCGAAATCCACCTCGCGCTTCAGGATCTTCTGCGTCCCGGCGCCGGACCCGACGCTGTCGTAGATGACGCGTTGCCCCGTGTCGCGGCAGTACCGTTCGAACCACGCCATATAGAGCGGGGCCGGGAACGTCGCACCGGCGCCGGTCAGGATGTCGTTGCCGCGGCCCGGCAGACTGCCCAGAAACAGCATCGCCACTGCAGCGCACCAACGCGCCAACTGGGTTGCAGAACTCATGGGTCACCTCTCGCGCAATGTCGTGCGTGTGTTTGCCACCTCAGGCCCCCGTTACCTCGGCGCCCAAAATGGCGCGTGCCGCGTTGCCTCGTGGTTCCGAATCGATGACTCGGTCCCCGGCGTGACGGCGTGGGCGTGACACCCGGACCCGGGTAATGCGGTCCTGCCCGAGCCTGTGGGAACGACATGCGGCAAGGAGACGGCGGATGGCGGCTGGAGACGGCTCGTCTTTGAACACCGGCGACTGCCGTGCCAGAAACGGGGAATGGCAGAGGGCCGTTCCGGATTTTGCCTGCGCAAATTGCTCCGGCGAGCTGATCACGCCCCATCCGCTGGCGCGGATGTCGTCGGACGAAAGGCTGCTGTGTCTTTTCATGTTCCGGACTTCCCTTGCTGGCAGGTTTGCATGGCCTCTGACTTGATGTTGCACGTCACCGCTTGCAGCACGGTATTCACGCATCACACCACTACGTTACGCCACGCCAACAAGCCCCCTGTGAGGTTCCCGTTAGCACGCTTCAGTAAAACGTTAGGAGAGTGTTAGGCGCAGCTTGCTGGACGAGAGCCGGAAGTCGCGCACAACGCGGCCATGGCAGCGATTCAGGATCAGCTGTTGCGTCCCTGCAGGTCGATGCCCGGCCTGCCTGGGCTCGGGCCTGCCGCACTCTCTTTTCGACCTGTGCAATAAGGATCAGTGCGCGTCTTCGCCTTCGGTTGGGGGCGGCTGTAGTGCAAGGCTCCAGCCTTGCAGTCTTGCCCGGCACCGCGCAAACTACACGGCGCGCCGGAGGGAAACGCATTCGGCAAGGCTGGAGCCATGCCCTGCTTCCGCTCGCGGCCTGCCAGGCTTATTGCACAGGTCGTCTTGTTTCACGGTATGTGGGTATCCGCGTGACTCAGGTTGGTCTTCCACAATTGCTTGCGGAGCAAGTGATTGCGGCAGAACTGGGGCCTGCGCACCGCGAGGACCGCAATACCTTGTCGCGCAGTCAGTTCTGCAACTACGACCTGAGTCAAGCGGATACCCACATCACGGTATTCTCACAGGGCCGCACACGGGCCCAACACGTCGAGCCGATATTGGTCGAGGACCGATGGAGGGCATCCGCATGGTATGTCGAGCAATCGTATTGCTGCTCCTGGGCTTGGGCGCGGTGTGCACCGGCGCCGATATCACCGTGTTGCTGAAGGATCAGGCAGGCGCCCAGGCGCTGCTGGCGAGCAACCCGATTCATGTGCATGCGGCCGGGCATGTGGATGCCACGTTTGATCGGGCCGTGGCCATGTTCATGAGCAAGGAAGTTCTCGACGACGTCCAGGCCGAGTATGCGCGACAGCTCCCGGCGGGCGAGACCCCCGAATTTGTGGTCCACCAAACCGAGTCTGGTCAGTACCATTACGTCAACAAGGACAAGCAGCGCTCGGAGGTGCGGGAACTGTACAAGGCGACCGGTCCGGACGGCGCGCTGGACGCCATCTTTCTGGCGGAGGGGACACGGTTCTTTGGCGCGTTCGAGGCGCTGGTGCACCTGAATGCGCGGCCGGGCGCCGCAGGCAAGGTGGACTACGATTTGAACGTGTACGCGCGGCCGCGCAACAGCGTTTGCAGATGGCTCGGGCACCTGCCGCCCGTGCGGAAGTTCTTCCAGAACAAGACGCAGGAGGTGGCGGATCTCTCGGCCCGCATCTGCGCGCACCTCAGCCGCCGAGAAACGCCCGCCGCGCCGCGTCCGAGCCCCTGAGCGCGCCTCGCCGTTCAGCCGTACCGGCCTTCAATGTACTCCGCGGTCTTCGGGTTCTGCGGCTGCAGGAAGAGGTCCGCGGTGCGGTTGTGTTCGATCAGTTCGCCGAGCAGCATGAAGATGCACTCGTCGCTGGTGCGTCGCGCCTGCGCCATGTTGTGAGTGACAATGACGAGGGTGTAGCGGCCCTTCATCGCGAACATCAACTCCTCGATGGCGCGCGTGCCCTCCACGTCCAGGGCCGAACACGGCTCGTCCATCAAGATGATCTCCGGTTTCAGCGGCAGCAGGCGCGCGATGCAGAGCTTCTGTTGCTGTTCGAGCTGCAGCGTATTGGCCTTGACCTGCAGCTTGTCTTTCAGGTCTTTCCACAGCCCGACCTCGGTCAGCGCCTTTTCGACGGCCTCATCAAGATCGATGCGCCGTGACGTCCCCGCCGGTCCGCCGCCTGCCGTCGCCCCCAGCCGCTTGGCGAAGCGGTAGAATTTCTTGCGGCGCGTCCCCAGCAGGTCCCTGGCGCGGTTGTGGATCCGCAGCCCGAAGACGACGTTTTCGTACACTGAAATCGGCATGGGATTGGGCCGTTGAAACACCATGCCGACCGACTTGCGCAGCTCGACGAGGGACACGTCGGCATCGTAGATGTTGCGGTCCAGGACGCGGATCTCGCCCGTGGTCGTGACGTTGCCGTAGCGCTCGTTGACGCGATTGAAGCAGCGCAGCAGCGTGGTCTTGCCGCACCCGGACGGGCCGATGAGCCCGGTAATCAGGCCCTGCCGGATGTCCACGTTGATGTTCTTGAGCGCCTGGAACTTGCCGTACCAGAGGTTCAGGTCGCGCGTCGTGATGCTCTTGGTTGCAGCGTCGCTCATCCGAAAATGCCGTTCACGTATTCATACGTCTTGCGGTTTGCCGGGTGACCCGAGAAGATCACGTCGTTCGAACCGATCTCAATAACGTCCCCGTTGTATAGAAACAGGGTCCTGTCCGCCAGGCGGCGCGCCTGCTGCGTCAGATTCGTGACCAGGACGATCGTCATCTGCGAGCGGAGTTCCTTCAGCACGTCCTCGATGCGCATCGTGGTGACCGGATCGATGGCAATCGAGAACTCGTCCAGGCACAGCACCTCCGGTGCGTGGGACAGGGCCCGCGCAATCGTCAGCCGCTGCTGCTGCCCGCCCGACAGCTTGGTGCCGAGCGAATCGAGACGGTCCTTGACTTCATCCCAGAGCGCGGCCTGGCGGAGGCATTTCTCGACCAGTCCGTCGAGTTCGCTCCGGGCCGAGATGCCGGCGCAGCGCGGCGCGAACGCCACGTTGTCGTAGATGGACAACGGCAGGCCGACGGGCAGCGGCGCCACCATGCCGACCTTGCGGCGCAGTTCGTAGACATTGCGGAGTTCGCGCACGTCCTCGCCGTCCACCCGCACGGTCCCCGACACGAACGCGTTGGCGCAGAAATCGATGGTGCGGTTCAGGCAGCGCAGCAGGGACGTTTTTCCGGACTGTGCCGGGCCAATGACGGCAAAGATCTCGTTGGGCACGATGTCGAAGGAGACGCCGTGCAGGACTTCGCGGTGCGCGTAGGACAGGCGCAAGTCCTTGACCTCGATTTTCTTTACGGCGCACGACATCGGTTCGTCACCATTTCTTCCGTGACCTCAGGACGACGCGGAACGTGATGGCGGTCGCGTTCACCAACAGCACCACCGCCAGCAGCACCACGGCGATGGCGTACGGCAGTGCCGGCGGCGCACCGCTGGCCTGTGTGGCGATGTAATACAGGTGCATGGACAGCGACATGCACTGTTCGTTCAGCGTGTAGAGGAAGAAGCCGTTGTCGCTGACGGCCTTGTACACGGTCACGCCGGTGAGCATAACCGGCGCCGTCTCGCCCGCTGCGCGCGACACCTGCAGGATCACGCCTGTCAGGATGCCGCTGATCGAGTTGGGCAGGACGATGCGGCGGATCGTCTGCCAGCGCGTGGCGCCGACGTTCCAACACGCTTCGCGGAACGACATGGGTACGGCCGCCAGCGCTTCCTTGGTGCTGGCGATAATCACGGGCAGGGTCATGATGGCCAGCGTCAGCGACGCCGAAATGATCGACTTGCCGAAGTGCATCGCGTACACGAACGCGCCCACGCCGAACAGCCCGTGCACAATGCTGGGCACGCCCGCCAGGTTGACGACGGCCAGGTTCACAATGCGCGTGAACCAGTTGTCCTTGGCGTACTCATTGAGGTACACGGCGGCCAACACCCCGATCGGCGCAGAGACGCAGAGCGAGAGCCCGACCAGATAGATGGTCCCGACCAGCGCGGGCCAGATGCCGCCGCGAATACCGCCCCCGCGCGGGTTGGTTGTCAGGAACTCCCAGGACAGGCACGGCCAGCCCTTGACGACGACGTAGCCGACGATCAGCAGCAACGGCACGACCATCGCCATGGCCATGAACCCGAAGAAATACTTGGCGACACGCTCGGTGCGCCGCTTGCGGCGGCCCAGCGGGGTTTCGGCGAACATGGCTTGCCGGTCACTCATTTCTTTCGGACCCCCCGCACTGCCAGGTCCGCGATCAGGTTGACCGCGAATGTGATCGAAAACAGCAGGATCCCGATGAGGAACAGCACTTGGTAATGCTCGGAGCCTTTCGACGTCTCCCCGAGTTCTGCGGCGATGGTCGCGGTGAGCGTGCGCACCGGATCGAACACACTGTGCGGGATCCGCACGGAGTGGCCCGTGGCCATCAGCACCGCCATGGTCTCGCCAATGGCGCGGCCGACGCCGAGCAGAACCGCCGCCAGAAGGCCATTCTTGGCCGCCGGCAGCAGGATGCGGTAGACGATCTGCCAGCGCGTCGCGCCCAGGGCCAGCCCCGCCTCACGGTACGAGTCGGGCACCGCCTTCAGCGCATCTTCGCCGATGCTGACCATGATCGGCACGCTCATCAGCGCCAGGAGCACGGCACCGTTCAGCATGTTGACACCGATCGGGGTGTGGAACGTCTGGATGATGAGCGGATTCAGCACGCAGAGGCCGATGAACCCCCAGACCACCGACGGGATCGCGGCCAGCAGTTCGATGACGATCTTCAACGTTTCTTTCGTCGCCTTGCCGCAGAACTCGGAGACGAAGACCGCGGCCCCGAGACCGAAGGGCACGGCAATGGCCATGGCGAGCACGGTCACGCTCAGGGTGCCGACGATCAACGCCCCGACGCCGTACTTCGGCTGAGTCTGCGAGGTGGGAATCCAGTCCGGACTGAAGAGGAATTGCGACCAGTCGAGTTTGGCCAGGAACGGCGCGCCTTCGCGGAAGACGAAGAAGAAGATGCCAAACACGAAGATGATCGCACTGATGCCGCACAGGCGAATCATCAGTTCGATCGCCTTCTCGAGCCATACTTCAAGTTGTCCGCGTCGGGCGGGCATGAGTTACTTGTATGTTCAGCCGCTGGCCTCTGCAGACGCCAGCGGCGGGTTCAGGATACAGGAAATCCGCGGCGAGAGCCAACCGCGGTCCATACGCTCCATTGTCAACGCGCGTGCGGCCAGACCGGGTCGCGCCCAGCGTTGGCGTGCAGTCGTGTTCCTCGCGTCACGAGATACTCATCCTGATCGCAGGGGTCGCTGTTTCAACCTTATCCAAGACCTTGCCGATGGATGAAGACTGTCCCGAGACGATCCGTAAGGCGCACCCCACGTACAAGGGGTCAGCCTCCTGAAACCTGGATCCTGCGCGCCGGGGCCGTGGCTGGCTACTGCTTGGGCAGGTGCACATAGCCCGTCTCTGCCACGATCTTCTGGCCGGGTTCCGACATCACCCAGTCGATGTATTTCTTCACGTGTGGCGCCGGCTCTCCGGCGGTGTACATCAGCAGCGGTCGCGAGATCGGGTAGGTCTTGTCCAGGGTCGTTTCAATGCTTGGCGCCCCGGCGGGTTCGCCCTTCTTGCGTGAAATCTTCAGTGCCTTGACCTCTGGCGTGATGTAGCCCATGCCGCTGTAGCCAATGGCATTCGGGGTTCTGGCGATGAGTTCAATCACGTCCTTCGAGCCGTTCATGTCCACCGAACCGAGTTTGAACTCGTTTGCCTTCCCGACGACGGTCTCCTTGAAATACTGGTACGTGCCCGAGTTGTTCTGGCGGCTGACGCGGATGATCTCGTCACCCTTGGCGCCCGGGATTGTCACGCCGATGTCCGACCACTTGGTGACCTTGCCATCGGCTCTGTACATCTCGCCCAACTCTTCGATCGAGATCTCCTCCAACGGATTGTTCTTGTGTACCAGAACGCACAGCGCGTCCAAGCCCACCAGGAATTCGCGGGGCTCGAGCTGGCGCTTGGCTTTCAGGTCGGCGATCTCCTTTTCCTCGAAGCTCCGACTGCAGTTCGCCAGGTCGCAGGCGCCGTTGATCAGCGCCGCAATGCCCTGGCCGGAGCCGCCGCCCGTTACCTCGACCGAGACGTCCGGTTCGACGGCGGCGTAGGCCTCGGCCCAGACCGTGGCCAGGTTGACCATGGTGTCCGACCCGATGTTGGTAATAAGCTGCTTCTTGCCTGCGGCCGGTGCGGCGCCGTCAGCGCCAGGCGCGGTATTCTTGCCGCACCCGGTCAGCCCTAGTACCGCGGCGACCAGGATCGGCAGGGCGGATCGGAGCGGACGGTGGGGTCGGTGTTCTTTCGACATGGGGGACGGTTCTCCTTGCGCTTGTCCAGGCTACAGGTTCTCGCCCTCGACCGCGGCCACCAGGTCCCTCACATGACTGAGGATGAACGCATAGGTCTTCTCGTAGGCGGCGTGGATCTCCTCCGGTGAGCCCTGCACCGTGGACGGGTCAGGTACGGTCCAGTCCATGAACACGCACTTGCGCGGGCGCCGCGGAAAGGCATGTCTCACTTCATCCGCCAAGGCAACGATGACCTGGTGGTGGTCGAGGTGCGGAATGTCGCCAATCCCCTTGGGTATCATGCGCGACGCGTCGATGCCTTTGCCGGCCAGGAAGCTCACCGTCCTGGCGTCTGATGGCTGCGGTTCGATCCCCGCACTGACGAACACGAACCGGGGCCGGCCCAGTGAGTTCCCCGCAGCCTCCGCCATCTGGCTGCGGCAGGCATTGTGAACGTCCACGAACAGGATGCGAACCGCCTCGGCCCCGGGGTGCTTGACGTAATCGCCCGTGCACATGTACAGCACTTCCATGCAGATGTTGCGGGCCTGGTCGGAGACCCGCTCGAACCGGCGCACGATCGCCATCAGCGGACTCAGTGCCTCGAATGATAGTTTGTTCTCACGGAACAGGCGCACCAGTTCCTTATTCACCTGGCTCTTCATCAAGTCGACAGCGGGCTCGCAGGCAATGGTCGCCTTGGCCAGTTCCGCGTCCTGGTGTGCGAACGCCAGGGTCGCGTCGTGCAGCATCTGAATGGAGCGGTTGCCGATCTCCAACAGCCATTTCGTCGGCACTTGCGCGTCCATGTCCAGCAATTTGAGACTTTGGCGGGCGATGCTCTCGGCATAGTCCCCAACGCGCTCGAGTTCAAGGTCCATTTTGATTGTGGCATAGGCGAACCGCAGCGGTCCGGCAACCGGTTGTTGGCGGACGAGGAATTCCAGGCACTGGTGGTCGAGGTCCTTCTCCATCTCGTCGATGTATCGGTCGCGGAGGATGACGGCGTAGGCTAGTTGCCGATTCCGCTCCGTCAGCGCGCGCAGGCACGTCTTGAGCGCCGTCTCGCCAAGGCTCGACATCTCGATGACCTTGCCGCGGATCCGCTCGATGTCCTGCTGCAATGACGTTTCAAAGTGAGTTGACATGTGCCATTAACCCATCTGCGACTGGAGCCATCCAAACCCCGCCCAAACAGTTCCCTAACATAACGTCCGACTCCGTGATTGGCCACACCTGCAAATGCGAAACGGTCGCGTGGCGAACGGACCGATGACCCATCGGGGCGGCAGACGCCGACTTGCGTTCGCCCACACGCATAGCACATTAGCCGCACGTGTGTGGCACTGTGGAGTCGTCTTTCGGGCAACGGTCGATTACCAAAGGAGTTCGGTCAACGTGGACGGTTTGCTGGCCATCGATCCGGGCGGCTCGAAGTGCGAAGCACTCCTCATCGACCTGGAGGGGCACATTCTGGGCTGGGGCCTGAGCCAGGCGCCGGGCATCGGCGGCCGGAACCCGCGCGCTTTTCGCAGTGCGGTGCAGAAAGCTCTGGGCGACCGTGAGTTCGAATGCCTCTGTGTCGCTGGGCTGGGCTCGGCATTGCCGCTGGACCTGTTCCACAAGCACCGCGTGGCACGGTTTGAGCACTTCAGCACCGGCGAACAGTCTTCTGCCCGTGCACAGGCGGAGGTCACGCACGGCGTCGTGCTCTTGGCCGGTACCGGCGCCTTCGCCAACGCGTTGCTCCCCGATGGGCGCGGCCGGCACCTGGATGCGGGCGGCCCCATGCTCGGTGATTTCGGCGGCGGCTTCCACGTCGGGACGCTGGCGCTCCAGGCCACACTGCGTTCCGAATGGCACCCCCGGCACGCCACGTCACTGCGCGAAGCGGTCCTGAACCGCTTCGGCGTCCTGCGCGCCCTGGAACTGCACGCACTGAATCTCTTCTGCCAGGATCGGTCGGTGGTGGCCTCCCTGTCGCGCCTGGTGGCGGCGGAAGCGGCGCGCGGCGATGCCGTGGCCATCCGCATCCTGCAGCAGGCCGCCGACGCGCTCGGCGAAACATTCCGAGACCTGGTCACCGGCCTTGGCATTGAAAAGGAAGCCGGGCCCGTGGTCGGGGTCGGCGGTCTGGTCCGTGGCTCAGATCACTACTGGCAACGCCTCCAGGATCGCGTCCTCGAAATCGCCCCAGCCAGCACGCCGATCCGGCTCACGGATCCGGCCGTGGTCGGGATCGCCATTGCCGGCCTGCGACACCTGCTCAAGGCAAACGCGGACAAGCCGGTGGCGCAGCTCCGCGATGCCGCGCGTCAGCACGTCTGGACCGAGAAACCAGGGAAGTAGCCCGAGCGGGGCAGGGGGCAGGGGG